>JAGWUU010000053.1 GCA_028868335.1 Sphingomonadales bacterium
TTCCGGCATCCTTGCGACCGGTACGAAGGGCAGTGCCGTTCCCCATTTCAACTATGCGCCGGCGCCGGTGGAAATCATCGACCGGGTCAGGCGGATCGAAGCGCTGTGCGAGATCCACGGCGTTGACCTGCGCGCCGCCGCGCTTCAGTTCCCTCTTGCGCATCAGGCCGTCGCCAGCGTTGTACCCGGCCTTGGACGAGCCGCGCACCTCATGGACACGATGATCCTGATCAATACCGTGATCCCGTCGGCATTCTGGCAGGACCTCAAGCACCACGGTCTCATTCATGCCGATGCCCCCGTGCCCGGTGGGAATTGCTGATGACTTCGCCAAAGCGCCTACCCGGTGCGCGAGAAAGAAATACCGGAGCCGACCCAATCCGTTTCCACGGACTATCCAGCGAGGATCATGCGCGATGACTGCTGACGTACTTCCCGTTTACGGGCCGACCAACCCCGTCAAGGCCGAAGGCGGCGTCATCCGGTACGGTTCGGTGATCGGTCTCGATCTCAAGAGGGAGCAAGTCTATCGCAAATTGCATGCCGATGTGTGGCCTGCGATCCTTGACCGCCTGCACCTCTCCTCGGTCCGCAATTACAGCATCTTCGTGGCGCAGCTAGAAGGCCGCAAGTACCTCTTCAGCTACTTTGAGTACGTCGGTGATGATTTTGCCGCCGACATGCGCAAAATCGCCGAAGACCCGGCGACGCAAGAGTGGTGGACCCACACCGACCCCTGCCAGCAGCGCCTGCCTGGGACGGCCGACGGAGAGCAGTGGCTCAATCTGGAATCGGTCTTTTTCTCAGCGCTTTCAGCGATAACCGATCCTTCGCCCGGCGCAGGCTGATCCTGTGACATCGGCGGCGTTTACCGCACTTACATGCCCAGGATCACGACCTTTCCGGTCCGAGGTTCGACCGGCCAAAGCGGGTGCGACATGCCCGATGACAGGGCAATGCGCTGTCCCGCGCCCGCGTTGTAGGTGATGATCCCGCCCGCAAGTGCGCCGTCGAAATGGTGCGACCACAGCTTTGCGCCGTCACTGGCATTGAGTACATAGAAGTTGCCGCCGATGTCGCCAAACATCACCACCCCGCCTGCCGTGGGCGTGACGCCGCCAAGCACCGGGAAATTGGTCCGGGCGCGCCAGGCCCATTGGCCGGTATCGGCATCGGTGGCATAAAGCCAGCCAGCCCATTTCGATTTGTCATCGAACTTTCCGGCGGAATCGAGCGGATTGAACGTCGCGACGCCGATCCAGCTAGACCCGTTCGCCGCGCGTGCGGCCTTGGAATCGGTCTGGATCGAAACGGTCACGCAGCGTTCGACCGTGCCAGTGAACAAGAGGTTGTACTGCGCGTCGAAGGCGGTCCCGTTCCATTCGCCGCCGCCAACCGATCCCGGGCAGAAATGCACCGGCTTGCCTGCTTCAAACGGCGCGTCGGCATTCTCAACCCGGGTCACGGGGTTGCGGTAGAGCTGCTGGTCGGTTCCGCGATCGTAGGCGTAAAGGTGCCCGTCCTTGGGACTCATCGAGAACTGCTTGCGCCCGGCGCGCGTGGTATAGACGACCGGCGTGTTCGAAATATCCCAATCGTGCCAGTCATCCTTCATGACCTGGAAGCTCTTGAGGTAGTTTCCGGTCCGGGCGTCGACCACAAGCACATGATTGGCAAACTGGTTCGATCCCGGCCGCAGGTCCTTGATGTAATCGGGCGCGGCATTGCCCACCGGAATGTAGAGGTAACCTGCTTCGGGATCGATCGTGTAGCTGGTCCAGGTGCCGCCACCGCTGACGGGAATGTCCGGCTGGTTGCTCCAGGTCTTGAGCATGGCCTCTTGTGGCATTTTCCCGGCTGGACCGTGCATTTCATCGCCCTGGACCGTCGGCACGGTAGAGATTTGCCAGTTCACCTTGCCGGTCTTTGCATCAAGCGCCAGGACGCGGCCGCGCACGTTGCGGACATCGCCGCCCGCCGTTCCGATAAAGATGGTTCCGTTCCACGCAATCGGCGCCGAGGTCATACCCATGCCCGGCATTGACCTTTGGCCGATAAAGGTTTCCCAGATCTGTTGCCCGGTCCTGGCGTCGTACGCGCGGACATACATGTCGTTGAAACCGCGATAGACCTTGCCGTTGGCGAACACTGCGCCGCGATTGACCGGGACCGACCAGAAACCGCTCTTCCTGTGGACCCGCCAGTTCTCCTTGCAGGTGTTGGGATCGATCGAGAAGATATCTTCCGCCGTCGTCCCGACCAGCCCGCCATGGGCCATGATCAGGCCGGTTTCGTTGCCTTCGAGCCGGTTGGTGTCATAAGTGCACAGCACCTTGAGGTTGGCTGCGGTTTGGGGATTGAGATCGGTCAACGGAGAAAACCGGTCGGAGGTGACGGTGCGATTGTAACTTGACCATTCGCCGGCATCGGCTGCCGGGGAAACGGCCGACGTGGCTGTCTTGGTAGCTGCCTGGCGAAGTTCGACCGTCAGCTCGCCCTTCGGGGCGCCGCGGCCCAGGAACAGGTTGAGGGCGGATGCGCCGACAAACTCCGGGTTGGATCCAATGGCGTAGCTGGCGATGATCCCAAGGACCCCCAGTCCGGACGCACCCAACAGAACGACCTTGGTGTTGCTGGTCATCGCGCTCCTCCTTCAGGCAGACTTCCGGCCAATCCCGGACGCAATTCTGCTCGCGGGCGTTGCCGCCACGTTACTGCAAACTATGGTGGGCGTTGGGTCCTGGCGGTCAGGCCAGGACCCGGCGCGATCAGGCCTTGGACAGTCCGCGAAGCCGCGTTGACAGGGCAACGAGCAGTCCGCCGCGGAAGACGAAAACCATGCCGACCAGAGCGGCAAGCGCGACCAGCGCGGCATCGCCCGGCATGATGAAGGTTGCCCAGAACCCGAGCAGCAGATCGACAATGCCAAGCAGGATCAGCCACACCTTTTCATTATCGGTGCGAAAGCCCGCGACCAGTTCGTAGCCACCGCTGATCAGGAACATGACCCCGATAGCCCACACGATACTGACCGCGCCGCTGAAAGGATTGGCTATGCAGATGAAGGCAGCCAGAAGGGCCAGCAGTCCGAATAGCACGTCAACCAGCTTGTTTTGCCAGGCGCCATCCTTGAACGCTGCGATCAACGAACCGATTCCACCGAACAGGAATGACACGCCCAGGATGGTCCCCATCGCCAGTCCGGTCACCAGTGGATGAAACATCGCGAAGAATCCGACTACGATGAGGAGGATTCCATAGACAAGCATCCAGCCCCAACTGCGTCCGGCAGCCCCTCCGATCGATTGATTGGCGTTCATTTCCCCCTCCTTATGCAAGCGAAAAAATCTCTGGCAGCGCGTTGCTGTCGACTCGGGCAAGTCAAAGCGCAAAAAGGGCTTTCAGGCGTAAGAACGTCTCTGAAAATCCATTTACGTCAAGCAGATTCTTGAAACGTCGGGCGAAAGCGGCCTGTTTGCGCGGCGACAGTCACGTTAAGAACGCAAGTTCTGGCGAGCGCTTCTTTGTGGATGCGCCATCGGATACCCGCGGACTACTGCGCGTCGGGGCGTGAAACCGGGGCTGAGATAATTGCCGTCTCATTTCACTACGGCACGTCTGACTCGCCTTTTGCCGTCGAAGGGGTCAGCCGGGATCATGGGGAGCGTCCCGCCGACGATGCTTCAGCCGATAATCCGATTGACAAATGTAGTGACGTATATTCATATGTAAAAATATATACCGTATATGATTTATCCACGATCCCGCTTTGGTGTTCGGCGGGAGAGAGGCATGGAATGCGAGCGTGGCAAGCAGCGGCCTACGCGAGACTCCAGCGCCAAAGTCCAGTGCACCACGGGCCCGTAATTAGGATTTAACCGTGAACGACTCTGATTTGTTCCATACCATCAAGACCCGCCTGTTCACCGCAGTAGTCGGTGATGTTCTCGACGTTCTGGGTTACAGGCACCAGTTCCTGCCGCAGGAAATCAAGCCGCTGGTTCCTGGAACCGCAATGGTCGGACGCGCGATGACCGTGCTTGAGGCGTCATACCCGGAAGGAGGGCGCAACGGACCGCTCTCCGATCAGGCATTCGGGCTCATGTTCCAGGCGCTCGACGATCTGCAAGAAGGCGAAATCTACATTGCCGCGGGCAACGCGCTCGATTTCGCGACCTGGGGCGGATTGATGTCGACGCGGGCGACGCATCTGAAGGCGGCTGGGGCAGTGGTGAACGGATTCCATCGCGACAGCGCCGAAATCCGCAACCTTGGTTTTCCGACCTTTTCCCGGGGCAGTTACGCCCAGGACCAGGGGCCGCGCGGAAAGGTGCTTGATTGGCGGCTTCCTGTGGAAATTGGCGGGGTCGCCATTACAGACGGCGACCTGATATTCGGCGACGATGAAGGCGTGCTGGTTATCCCAAGAGCGGTGGAAGCCGAAGCGATTGAGCGGGCGCTTGCCAAGGCTGACACCGAAAATAAGGTCGCAACTGCGATCAAGGATGGCATGTCAACGGTCGATGCATTCGCCACATTTGGAGTGATGTAAGGGTATGGCGAACGAAGTCTCTACCGATAACCCTGTCGAAGCTGTCTTCGGACCGACCAACCAGCAGGAGCAGACCGGGGGTCCTCGACGGTTCGGCTCGGTGATCGTCCTGCGCCCGGAGCTTGAGCAGCGCTACCGTGAGCTTCATGCGGCCGTATGGCCGGGGGTGCTCGCTCGCCTGCATCGGTCGAACGTCCGGAATTATTCCATCTACGTGGCCGGGCTTGCGGGCGCGCGTTACCTTTTCAGCTACTTCGAGTATGTCGGCGATGACTTCGCTGCCGATATGACAGCCGTTGCAATGGACGAAACTACTCGGGAATGGTGGCTTGAAACCGACCCATGCCAGGAACGCTTGCCGGGCACGCCAGAGGGCGAGCAGTGGCTGGCGCTTGAACAGGTATTTCACGCCGATCTCGCCTCGGGGTAAGTCATAGGGTGAACGATGCGTGATGTGCGACTGCTGGTAACGCGCAGACTGCCGCAGGCAGTGGAGCGGCGGCTGGCTCAGACCTGTGCTGCTACCTTCAACACATCGGACCAGCCGATGTCGCGCGAGGCGCTGGAGCAAGCGCTGACGGAATACGACATCGTCCTGCCGACAATCACCGACCGGTTCGATGCAGAACTGTTCGGTTCGGTTCCCGTCCGAACGCGGCTGATCGCAAACTTCGGGGCCGGAACCGAACATATTGATCTTGGCGCGGCGCGGACTGCGGGCATCGCCGTGACGAACACGCCCGATGCGCTAACCGAGGCAACCGCCGAACTTGCCGTGACATTGATGCTGATGACCGCTCGCCGTGCGGGCGAGGGCGAACGGGAACTGCGCGCCGGGCGCTGGCCCGGTTGGCATCCGACCCACCTGTTGGGAAGGTCGTTGTGGGGATCGACCCTGGGCCTTGTGGGTTTCGGACGAATTGCGCAGGCCACGGCACGCCGCGCCGCCGCGCTCGGGATGCGGATCGCATACCACAGCCGGACCCGGGCCGCTGCGGAGGTCGAAGCCGCATTCGCCGCGACCTATTGTGCCGATCTCGACGCACTCGCAGCCCAGTCGGACATCGTCTCGCTTCACGTACCGGGAGGCGATGCGACCCGTCATCTCGTCAACGCCCGGTTCCTTGGCGCGATGAAGCGCGACGCAATTCTGGTGAACACGGCGCGCGGATCGATAGTCGACGAAGCAGCATTGGCTGACGCGCTGGGGCAGGGTCGCCTTGCCGCGGCCGGGCTCGATGTGTTCGAGCGCGAGCCGCAGGTCGATACCCGGCTGCTGACCCTCGAAAACGTCGTGTTGCTGCCGCATCTTGGAAGCGCGACAATTGAAACGCGCACCGCAATGGGGATGCAGGCCGCCGACAATATCGACGCGTTCCTTGCTGGGTCAGCCCTGCCGAACAGGGTGGTCTGATCAGTCGGTCAGACGATCTTGACCGTGCACCGGTCGATGTCGCCCCAACCGAGTTCCATGCCCAAGCCTGGTCCTTGAGAAAGCGTTGCCGTGCCAGCGGCTTGCCCGTCAGAGCCTTATCAGTTTCGAGCCTCACGACCGGGAACCGAAACGTGCCGAAATCGCCGGTTCCGTGGGCCGATCTGCTGCAAATATCCGGCTTGTTCTCGCAGCAACGGCTCTCGGCGCTGGATAGGCGCGTCGCGTGCAACGGCTCTGATTTCGAGTTGTATATATAAAAATATGCTGTACATACAAAATCACAAGCAAAAATGGGATCGGGCCGAACCTGCGGCTCACGCACATCCTAAGGGGGCAAGTGATGCACGGTGTACCGCCGCGACAAGTGAAGGCAGCCAGCCGGAGCGCGATCGTCCTGACGATTTCGCTCTATGCGCTTTGGGGAATGATCCACAATCTCAACGATGTACTCATCGCTCAATTCAAGAGCGCGTTCGCACTCAGCGATCTTCAATCGAGCCTTGTGCAATCGTGCTTCTACGTCGCCTACCTGATCATGCCGATTCCGGTGGCCCTGTTCCTTTCGCGGTTCGGCTACAAGCGTGGCATCATCGTCGGGCTGGTTCTTCCCGCGTTGGGCTTCCTGCTATTCCTTCCCGCGGCCAATGCCGTCTCCTATCCGGCGTTCCTGGGCGCGCTGTTTGTGGTGGCCTGCGGAATGACCTTCCTTGAAACATCGGGCACCGGCGTCATCGTCGTGCTTGGCGAACCGGAACGGGCCGAATGGCGCATCAACCTGGCGCAGGCATTCAATCCGGTCGGCTCGATCACCGGGATCCTTATCGGGAGCTTCCTGATCTTCTCCGACAAGGCGACAGGCGCTGCGGACTCGCTGTCCGATGCTGCCCGCTACGCCAGCGTGCAGGCGGTGAAAGCGCCCTACGTGGGCATTGCGGCAGCATTCCTGTCTGTTGCGCTCCTGGTCAAGTTGACCCGATTCCCTGACGAAGCGATGCAGGGATCGGATGAATCGGGCGACGGTGTCGCTGCGACCTTTGACGGGTTTCGCACATTGCTGCGCAGCGGGACCTTCCGCTTTGCGGTGATCGCACAGTTCTTCTACGTGGGGACGCAGATCGGCGTGTGGAGCTTCCTGATCCGCTACGCCCAGCACGCGATACCGGGCATCACCCTGCGTCAAGCGGGGCTTTGCCTTTCGGTTTCGCTGGGGTGTTTCCTGATCGGTCGCTTTTTCACGCTGGTTCTGCTGCGCCGCTATTCCTCGGCACAGATCTGCCGGACCTACGCTGCCATCGCCGCCGCGCTGACCCTGACCGGCATTGCCCTTCCGGGCCCGGTCGGCCTTGTCGCCCTCGTCACGACCAGCCTGTTCATGTCGATCATGTATCCGGGGCTTTACGCGATTGGCCTCCATGGCAACCAGGCCAATTCCAAACCGGCCTCCGCGCTGATGATCATGGCCATCGTAGGTGGGGCTGTGTTGACCGCGGCCATGGGCGCGATCTCTGACGCTTCAACGATCGCGACGGCCTATGTCGTGCCGTTGACCGGGTTTCTGGTGGTCTTTGCATGCGGCAATTATGCGGTCCGCAAGGGAATTGTCGGCCCGGCGACGATGGCGGGGCACTGAACGCGATAGCCCCGAAGGGGTGCGGGGCGGAAAGGCCGATTGGCGTTCATGGAACGACCGTCGGCCTTTCTTCGTTTGTGAAATCGACAGACAGTCGATGATTTCGAGATTTACGTGTGCAAATCGAGGCACCGTCTGGCGGTGCCGCAATTGCCACTGGATTTGCGGAACAGATTACCTTGAGTCGATCACGGTCTGACGCTGCGTGCCAAGACCAGCGATACCCAGCTCAATCACATCTCCGGGCTGGAGATAGACGGGCGGGTTCTGCCCCATGCCAACTCCCGGAGGCGTGCCGGTCGAGATGATGTCCCCGGGCTGAAGGCTCATGAATTGCGAGACGTAGGACACCAGGAAGGCCGGCTTATAGACCATCGTTTTGGTGCTTCCGTTCTGTTGCACCAGACCGATGACCGTCAGCCACATGTGCAGGTCTTCGGCGCTCCCCAGCTCATCGGCCGTGACCAGCCACGGACCAATCGGCCCAAATGTGTCGCAGCCCTTGCCCTTGTCCCAGGTGCCGTGGCGCTCGATCTGGAATTCGCGTTCGGAGACATCGTTGCAGACGCAGAAGCCGGCAATGCCGCGCGCCGCGGTTGCCTCATCGGCATAGGAAAGGTGATCGCCGATCACCACCGCCAGTTCGACTTCCCAATCCAGCTTCGTGCTGCCGCGCGGACGGATGACGTTGTCGTTTGGTCCGCAAATCGCACTTGTTGCCTTGGCGAACAGGACCGGCTCGGGCGGAACGGTCGCGCCGGTTTCGGCAGCGTGATCGGAATAGTTGAGGCCGATGCACAGGAACTTGCCAACGCCGCCAACACAGGGGCCGATCCGGCCGGGTTCGGCAACCAGCGGCAAGGTTCCGGGATCAAGCGCGCGCAGTGCCTCAAGCCCGGCGGGCGTGATCGCAGCGCCGTTGATATCGGCCACATGACCCGACAGGTCCCGGACATTGCCTTCCTTGTCGAGCAGTCCGGGACGTTCACTGCCCGCTGGGCCAAAGCGCATCAGTTTCATGGTATCAAGTTCCTGCGTTCAAGCGTGAAATGTGTGGTCAGCTATTCGACCAGCCGCCGTCGATAACGTGGCACTGCCCGGTCGTGAAGCCAGATGCATCGCTGGCAAGATAGAGGGCGAGCGCTGCGATCTCGCTTGGCTCGCCGATCCGGCCCATCGGCTGGCGTGCGGTAAATTCGGCCATCGCCGCGTCGAAGTCGCCGGTTGCGGCAAGGCGCTGCTCAAGCGAGGGCGAATGGACGGTGCCGGGGCAGATCGCGTTGCAGCGGATACCCTGCTTGACGAAATCGGCCGCGACGGCCTTGGTCAACCCGATGACGGCGGCCTTGCTGGCGCCGTAGGCGAAGCGATTGGGAACGCCCAGGATCGAGCCGGCGACAGAGGCCATGTTGATGATCGACCCGCCGCCGCGGGCCAGCATTCCGGGCAGAATCGCCCGGGTCATGCGGTACATCGCGGTGACGTTGAGATCGAAGGCGAATGCCCAGTCGCGTTCCGAACAATCCAGGATCGTGCCGCTGTGGACCACCCCGGCGCAGTTGAAGAGGATGTCGAACCCACCGGCCATATCCGCGAGCGCCGCCACGGTGCCTTGATCGGTGACGTTCAGAACCAGCTTGCGGCAGCCGTCGAGGGTTTCGAGCGCGAGCGGGTTCAGATCGGTCGCAAGAACATCAGCCCCGGCATCGCGGAACGCTTCGGCGCTGGCGCGGCCGATGCCCTGACCCGCCCCGGTGACCAAAGCGCGTTTGCCGGTCAGATCGAATGGTGCACTCATCGAATTCTACCTTCCAGATCTGACTGGCATGCAAGCGGGGCCGCTCGGTTCAAAATGCTTGTAGGTCAGGACGAATTCCTGATGACCTAGCTGCTCGGAAACACTTTGCCTGCCGCCGGCGACCTCTGTGACAAGCTCGAAGATTTCACGACCGACTTCCCCGAGCGATGCTTCTCCGCGGAGCATCCGTCCGGCGTTGACATCCATGTCGCCCGCCAGCCGGTCATAGGTTTCCGGGTTGGCGCAAATCTTGATGACCGGCGAAACCGCTGACCCGACAACCGATCCGCGCCCCGTGGTAAACAGCACAAGGTGGCTGCCGGAGGCGATCAGTTCGACAATCTCGGCATTGTCCGAGATGTTGGGAAAGCCGAACCGGACCTCGCCGTCGGGCACCACGTCCATCAGGTACAGACCCGGCGCGGGTGGAACTTCACCAGGCTTGATCAGCCCGGAAATGGGCGAATTGCCCGACTTGGAATAGGCCCCGAGAGACTTCTCTTCCTGTGTCGTCAATCCGCCGTCGGAATTGCCGGGTGAGAAACTGCCATAGCCCAGCGTGGTGTAATACCGTTCGGCCTTTACCACCGCCTGCTCGATTCTGGCCCCCAGTTCCGGGGTTATCGCGCGGTCGGCCATGACCTGTTCGCAGCCGATCAGCTCGCCCGTCTCTTCAAAGATGCAGGTCGCCCCTTCGGCAATCAGTTCATCGAAGCAGACGCCAACGGCGGGATTGGCGGTGATGCCGCTGGTGCCGTCTGAACCGCCGCAAATCGTCCCGACCACCAGTTCGGATAACGCCATCTGGACTTTCGGCACCTGGTCGGCTTGCTCGCGCAAACGGCGCACGGCGGCAATCCCGGCATCCAGCGTGGCGCGCGTGCCGCCTTCCTGCTGGATCACCAAGGTTTCGACGGGGCGCCCGCTCGCTTCGACAAGCCTGGCAATACCGCCGCGGTCGAAGCCCTCGCAGCCCAGGGAAACAAACAGAATGCCGCCGACATTCGGATGCGTTGCGATCTGCTCCATGATCCGGAAGGCATATGGATTGGGATAGCAGCCCGCGAAGCCGACAAGCTGGATCGAGGGATCATCCGCCTTGCTGACGATCTGCCGCGCAACGTGGTGGGCGCATTCGACCAGGTATGCGACCAGCACGACATTGCGGATGCCCTTGCGGCCGTCCGCGCGCAAATAGCTCGAGAACGTGGCTGGCGCGTTCATCCTTCTTCCTTCGATTGATGGACTGCGTTGCGATCGTGGGCCGGGATATAGTCGCTTTTCAGGTTATGACTGTGAACGTGACCGCCCTGGGCGACTGGTTCCGACATGGTCCCGATCGGCGCGCCATAGCGAGAGACCTTTTCGCCCCGCTTCAGCGCACGCCTGGCGACCTTGTGCCCGACGTCGATTGCCGTTGGCAGCGCGACGTTCATTCCGTCGATAGAAACCGCTGTACCCGCCGCAAGCATACGGGCTGCGATCAGGACATTGTCGTCGCTGTGCAGCAGGATCAGTCCAGAACCAGGTTGCTGTGGTTCAGGCATCGGCAAGGCCGTAAAACGTCGCGGCATTTCCGCCAAAGATTGCTGCCTGTTGCTGAGGCGAAAGATGGGCGATCATTGCCTCGCACTGGCTTATCCAGGCGCCATAGTTTCCGGCCAACTGCACGACCGGCCAATCGCTGCCCCACATCACCCGGTCTGGCCCGAAGCATTCGAGGATCCATTCGGCATAGGGTTGGATGCGAGAAATGGAGATGTCGTCCCCCGCCTCGGTCCACAACCCGGACAGCTTGCAGTAGCTTCCGGTTTGAGCGGCAAGCTGGCGAATGTCATTCTGCCATTGGATGGTCTTGCCATTGGCGATGGCTGGCTTCCCGCCGTGATCGAGGACCATTTTCAGATCGGGATGGCGTTGCCCCAGTGCCAGGAGATCAGGAATCTGGTGCGCCAACACCAATCCATCAAAGGTCAGTCCGGCCTTGGAAAGGTGTTCCAGTATCGGTGAAAATTCGCTGCGCAGGATCCATTGCGGTTCGGCAATGCCCTGAAGCATCGGCCGAACGCCGCGGAACAGGGGGTTCTCTGCAAACCTGTCGATCTGCGAAATGCAATCGGGATCGGTAAAATCGACCCAGCCCACCACACCTTTGACGAAGGACGCCTGCCCGGCAAGCGCAAGGCAATAGTCGGTTTCGGCGACAGCGGGTGCCGCCTGAACAACGATCGTGCCGTCAACGCCGGCGGCAGCGAGCAGCGGCTCCAGGTCAGCAGGCGCGAAGTCGCGGTGGATCGTTTCAAGGTCTGGCGTCGGCCAATCGGTGAACGGGTTTTCCAGCCGCCAGAAATGCTGATGCGCGTCGATCCTCATCGTGCCTCTCCGGCAGTGGGCAAGGGTGCGGCGGGGTCGATCAATCCTTCTGAACGCAAGGTATTCCAGAATGACGCAGGTATTGCAGTCTCAAGCAAGTCCATGGTGGTCTTGACCCGCGCCGCGCTGCCCAGTCCGGGGATCACACAATCGACCACCGGATGGGCGAGCGGGAACTGGAGCGCGGCAGCGGCCAAGGGGACGCCAAAGGAATCGCAGACCGCTTCAAGCCGTTTCACCCGCGCGATGATGTCATCGGGGGCAGGGGCGTAGTTGTAGTGCGGCGCCTCGGTGCCGCGCGTGCCGGTGGCAAGAATGCCGCTGTTATAGGCGCCGCCAAGGATGATTGTCGCGCCGTGTTCAGCGCATTGCGGCAGGAAGGTGTGCAAGGGTTCCTGCTCAAGCAGGGTGTAGCGACCCGCGAGCAGGAACGTATCCCACCTGCCGATCGTCATGGCCTCAAGGCAGACCTGCCACTCATTTACGCCAAGCCCGATCGCCCGCACATCGCCGCGCGATCGAAGCTCATCAAGCGCGCGGTATCCCCCACCGGCAAGATCGACAAAATGACGAGCGGCATCGGCTCCGTGCGTATCGGCGCCGATGTCATGAACCAGCAGGATATCGATGCGCGACAGGCCGAGGCGCTGAAGGCTGGCCTCGTAAGAGCGCATGATGCCGTCATAGGTATAGTCGAACCGCACCTCGAACGGCATCGGCGTGACAAAGCCATATCGCTCAGCCCTGCGTTCAGGATTGCTGGGCGAAGCTTCGGGTACAAGCAGGCGGCCAACCTTGCTCGACAGGATGAAAGCATCGCGCTCCCGCTCGCGCAGGGCATCGCCGACGCGACGTTCGGACAGCCCCAGTCCGTAGTAGGGCGCAGTGTCGAATTGGCGAATCCCCAATTCCCAGGCTGCGTCGATCGTTGCGCGCGCAGCGTCATCGGCAACGGCTTGGTAGAGATTGCCCAACGAGGCGCATCCAAGTCCAAGATGCGGGACGGAGTCGGTGGGCTTTGCGGGGAGGTCAGTCATTCCACCCATATACAAAAATGACTTGCATATATGCAAGTCTAAAGTGAACAAATCTGGACATCGCCATGGCGTTGAAGGCTCGGGCACATTCCTGTTACGGCCCGGTGTGATACCTGTTTGCGCTCAACCCAAAGGCGCGGTCATATGCGGTTGTCGGCGTCCACCAGTTGGCTCGAAATCGATTCCGCTGCCGCAACGAGCTTTTCGACTGTTTCTTCGATGCTGCGGCGAACTTCGGCATGCCCGACGAAGGGAATCGCGAGTGCGGCGGCAGCGCGATCGCCGCGCATGATCGGCGCGGCCAAGTCTGTAATGCCCTGGACAAAGGTACTGGGCTTGGAGAGATGACCGCGTTTCCGTGTCGCATTGGCTCTTGCCACGAATTCGTCAATGACCCGCCGTTCGGTCTTGGCGGGTAGGTGGCCAAGCCAGTGCTCGCGAACGTCATCAGGCTGGAACGCGAACAAGACCTCGCCAGAGCCGGTCCGCAAGATCGTGCTGCGGTAGCCAATCCGCACGGAATAGCCGATCTGTTCATCGCTTTCCATGCGGACGACCACAACCGATTCCGCGTTGGCGTGGATGGCGATGTGGCACGATTGGCCGATGATCGTTGCCAGGTGGCGCATGACGGGCAGGGCGATTTCGGTCAGGCTTTGCATGCGCGGCTGTTTCATTGCCATTTGAAACAACTGGTCCGTCAGGACGTAGCCGTCCGTCTCACTGTCCTGGGTCACAAACGAGCGGTTCTGGAGAACCTGAACCATCCT
>JAGWUU010000054.1 GCA_028868335.1 Sphingomonadales bacterium
ATCTTGAGTTCGGGTTCGTCCATCCCGCCATAAAGGTGGTTGAGGAACATTTCCTTGGTCAGCGTGGTGCCCTTGCGCAGCGAGAGCAGCTCAAGCATCGCATATTCCTTGCCGGTCAGGTGGACGCGGGCGCCATCGACTTCAACCGTCTTGGCATCCAGGTTGACCGCCAGCTTGCCGGTGCGGATGACCGACTGCGAATGGCCCTTGGACCGGCGCACGACCGCATGGATGCGGGCGACGAGTTCTTCGCGGTGGAACGGCTTGGTAACGTAATCGTCGGCGCCAAAGCCGAACGAGCGCACCTTGGAATCCATTTCGCTGATGCCCGAAAGGATCAGCACCGGGGTTTGCACCTTGGCCACGCGTAGCTTCTTGAGCACATCGTAGCCATGCATGTCGGGCAGGTTCAGGTCGAGCAGGATGATGTCGTAATCATACAGCTTGCCCAGATCCAAGCCTTCTTCGCCCAGATCGGTCGAATAGACGTTGAAGCCTTCCGTCGTCAGCATCAATTCGATGGCTCGGGCCGTGGTCGGCTCGTCCTCGATCAGCAACACGCGCATGGGTGGTCCCCCTTTGCCCCGATACCCCAGTCGATAACCCTTGCGTAAGGGTCATTGACCGCCATTAACCATATGACCAATGAAGATGAAAGGTTAATTTCTCGTAAACGGCTGGAATCCGGCGAGTCGCGTGCAACCATGCAACAGGGGCGAAAGGCGATTGACGCATAAGGGGAGCGCGACGAGAGCCTTTGCCGCTGCCCCGGCTGGCTCGTTGCGACTACCCTTCGATCACCTTTGTATGGGGATGATGCTTGTCGAGGTGGCGCCGGATGATCTTGAGGTTGCGCGTGTTCGACCGGAACATCACGTCGAACAGATCGCCCGCGACCGGAACCGCGCCGACGAGCGTATCGAACCCGATGTTGCCGACCATCCGTGCCATCTGCCAGCGCGACATGCCAAGATTACGCGCCTCCCACACGATATAGAGGCCCATGGCGCCGGTTATGATGTCGCCTATCCCCGGCACCAGGCCGACGATGGCATCGAGTCCGATCTTGCGACCGACGACCGGCAGAGTAACCAACCCTTCGAGGAGGTGCTCCATTGCTTCTATCCGTTGCCGAACCGACATGGCATCGGTCCCGGTTGGCAGCGACCGGGTCATCCGGCGCAGCCCGCCTTCAACATTGCCAGCATTCATACCTGCGACCTCCAGCGACCCCGGCCCTGCGGCCGACGGACTCTTATTTGGGGCGCAGGACCATCGGCATCAAGGGATGGAGATTCCAGCGGTTGGCGACGAAGCCGCTGGCCTTGCCCGCGACCAGTGACCAGCGGATCGGCACACCGAACGGAATGAAGCCGTTGGTAATGGTCAGTTGCGCCTCGGCGTTGGCATAAAGGTCGGCGCGTTTCGCCGGATCGGCTTCGTCAAGCGCGTCGGCGGCAAGACGATCGGCCTGGGGGTTGCACAGGGCACGGCCGGCGGCGCAGCTCAGTTGGTTGAGAAACCACGCGGATCGGGCATAGCGCGCAACCGCGTCGATCAGGCGAAGGTCAGCCTCCGCACCTTCGCCGACGCGCCTTGTGTCGAGCCCAATCGCCTTGAAATCCGCCGCCAGCCGCGCAAACAGTCGATCCGCGCCCGGTCCGGTGGGCAGGGCAATCCGCAACGGCGCGGGATTCTTCGCGCCACTTTTCCACTTGGCGACCCGCCCGGCCGCAACCTGACGTCGTTCCTCAAGGCTGCGTCCTGTCCAGCGTTCGCTAACGGTGCCGTTATCGTCTTCCACGCCGGGATTGACGATCCGGGTCGTCGCGGTCCAGCCTGAAACGTTGAGCGCTCCGATCAGTGCCTCGCGATCGATCGCCATGGCCAGGGCTTCGCGATTCTCGGGCTGGGCCAGAAACCCATCGCTGTGCGGCACGACCAAGCCAAACAACCCGGCGACCGGGTCCAGCCGCACCGCGCCGCGCGATACCCCGCTGGCATCGAGCCGCGGAAAATCGGCGAAGCGCCCGCCAAGCACGACGTCGGCCCGATCGGCGTTGAAGCGATCGATCGCCTTTTGCGCGGGCAGTGCTTCCAGCTCGAGCTTGCGGACCCGCCCCTTCCAGCCGGGTTCCTGTGGCAACCCGCGATCCTCAGGCGCTATGGGGCGCAGGATCGCAACGTCCTTGCTCCGCGTCAGCCGCATCGGCCCAGCGCCGCGACCGGCGCGCAGCAGGCCGAGTTCGGGCTGGGCGAGGATTTGCAGCATGTCCGGCATTTGCTGCTTCAGGCGAATTTCGACAACGCGGCCGGCCATCGCCTTGACCTCGTCGATCACTGCGAGGTCGCCGCCCAGCGGGCTGCCCCGCGCGGCGTTCATCGCCTCGACCAGAGCGGCGCGGGCAGTTTCGCCGGTGATGTCACTGCCGTCCGGCCAAGTGCCGTCGCGCAGCCGGAAGATATAGGACAGCCCATCGTCGGTCACGATCCAGCGATCGGCCAGCGCAGGAACCGCCCGGCCCTGCTCGTCGAACCCGACAAGACCTTCCGCCGTCGCCGATCGCACCAGTTGCGCGGCGGGTGGCAAGCGCGATCCCGTGACGAAACCCGCGCCCGGATCGCCAAGCACGACCACCTCAACCGGACGGTCTCCATCCGAACCGCAGGCCGAGAGGGCGCAGAGAACCCCAAGTGACAGTGCTGAACGGAAACGAATGCAGCCCATGCCAACCGGACCTAGAGCAATTCGGGCGATCCGCACAGATGGCAATCGCCCGCCGGTGCGGCCAGTGCTGCCCGTCAGATCTTGCGCAGGTGGGCCGGGTCAAGAGCGCCGAGCGGCGGCTTCACGTATCGCGGGGTCGATTCGCCGGTCGTGATCGGTGCACGGACCACCTTGGGATCGATCTCTTCGCGAAAGGCAATGCCGCAGCGATTGTCCTGAACCCAGGCGATCGATCCTTCGACCCAGCCGATGTTGCGGACGTTGACCCAGACGACCTGACCGCGCTGGATCCTGGTCACCCCTTCGGCCATCAGCCCGCCTGCGGAAAGGTTACGCACGCGAACGCGGTGGTCGCCGGGCAAGCCATCGACTCGCAGTTCGGCCATGACGAACAGGCTGTCGCGTGCGATCTGCCGTTGTCCGTTGTCGCCTGTTTCCACCACTTCTTGCTCCTGGTCCTTCCCTGGCTGCGACACCCAGGGACCTATAGCAATGTCACCATCGCAAATACTAAAGGCGAGTGGCAAAAAAGCGGTTAACGCCGCACTCACCTTCAATCGTCGCGCGAAATCTTTTCACGCCGTTCGTGGGCTTCCTGCGCCTCGACGGTCATTGTCGCAATCGGGCGGGCAGAGAGTCGGCCCAATCCGATCGGCTCGCCGGTAACCTCGCAATAGCCGTATTCGCCTTCCTCGATCCGGCGCAACGCCGAATCGATCTTGGAGATCAGCTTGCGCTGACGGTCGCGGGTGCGCAACTCGATTCCCCAATCGGTTTCGCTTGACGCGCGATCGTTAAGATCGGGCTCGCGGATCGGGCCGTCCTGGAGGGATTGCAGGGTGTCCTGCGCGGCCGAGAGGATCAGCTTCTTCCATTCGAGTAGCAGGCGCCGGAAATAATCGAGCTGCGGCTCGCTCATGTAAACTTCGTCGTCGCTTGGAACGTAATCGCCGGCAATCGCCCGTTTGGCCTTGGCCAGAACGTCAATTTCATCACCGAGAACAGTCGCCATATAGTCTCCGCCACTCATGTCTCGTTCGAGAAGAAACGACCGCGGACATTTCCGGTGACGATTCCATCTGACTGAGCGCGCCTATAGTGCTGGGCAGAATCCCGCACAAGCGCCAATGGCCATGCTCTCTACTTTGCCAAAGATTAGAGTGCCCTGAACGACACAGGCCACAACTTCGCACAATTGTCACACCACGCGTGCAACGGTTTTCCGCCGCCGCAAAGAATTTGGCGGCGGCGTTAACCGTTTGTTGACCATGATAAGGAAATTTGGGCCCTGTCGACGGCCGGGGAATTCCCCGGGGGGACCGCTGACTGGGGGTAAGTCCTATGAGCAATATTTGGATTCGCAACGAAACCCAGGGCCGCGTCGCGGTAGCCGACGATCGTACCGAAGACATGCTGGTGGCGAGTTGCCTCGCCGCGGCGGCCGGAGGCGACATCAGCGCCTACTACGATCTGGGCGTCGCCTATTCGACCGGTAGCCACGGCGTGAGCTGCGACCTGATCGAAGCGCACAAGTGGTTCAACCTTGCCGCCGTGAACGGTCATGGCGAAGCGCAGATGTGCCGCGCCGACATCTCCGACGAGATGACCGCGCGCGAGATCGCCGAAGCCCAACGCCGCGCCCGCGAATGGATTGCCGCTTCCAGCCGCCGCGCGGCCTGATTCTTCCTATTCCTTCCTGAACGGCGTGCGTTCGGCCAGATAGTTCTGGTCCATCGTCACCCCGGCCCTCTCCTGCCGGAGAAAATCCTCCACCGCCGCGCGAAAGCCCGGATGGACGATGTGGTGGGCGGACCAGGTCTGAACGGGTTCATAGCCGCGGGCCAGCTTGTGCCCGCCCTGCGCCCCAGCCTCGACCCGCGCCAGACCTCGCGCGATCGCCGCGTCGATCGCCTGATAATAGCATAGCTCAAAGTGCAGGAACGGCTTGTCGAGCACGGCCCCCCAATAACGCCCGTAGAGCGCATCGGGGCCGATGAAGTTGAGCGCCCCGGCAATCGGGCGTCCTTCCACATAGGCCATGATGAGCAGCACCCGATCCGCCATCCGTTCGCCGAACAGGGTGAAGGCTTCCCGGGTCAGGTAGGGCCTTCCCCATTTGCGCGCGCCGGTGTCCTGATAGAACGTCCAGAAAGCGTCCCAGTGTTCGGAACGGATATCCGCCCCGCCGATGTGTCGAATCTCGACGCCTTGCTGGGCCGCCGCCCGTTCCTTGCGCAGGTCCTTGCGCTTTCTCGAAGATAGCGCCGCGAGAAAATCGTCGAACGAGGCATAGCCCCGGTTGACCCAGTGGAACTGGATGTCGCTGCGCAGCAACCACCCGGCGCGCTCGAAATGAGGCAGTTGCAGGGGGTCGATGAAGGTTGCGTGGGCCGATGAAAGGCCGTTGTCAGTGCATAGCTGCTCCGCCGCGCGCAGCAATGGCAATGCCAGCGCCTCGTCCGCCATCAAAAGGCGCGGCCCCGTCGCGGGGGTGAACGGGACCGCGATTTGCAGCTTGGGATAGTAAGCACCACCCGCCCGGTGCCAGGCATCGGCCCAGGCATGGTCAAAGACATATTCACCCTGGCTGTGATCCTTCAACCAGGCGGGGAGCGCCGCGATGATACCGCCCTGTCCATCGGTGATGGTCAGCGGCGCCGCCGTCCAGCCGCTGCCCGGCCCCACCGAACCCGAATCCTCGAGCGCAGTCAGGAATGCGTGGGACAGGAACGGATTGCCTTGAGTCAGCGCATCCCATTCGGCGGCCGGCAAGGCGCCGACCGATGAAGAAACCCGCGCCTCGATCACGGCACCCCGGCGCCCTCCGCGATCGGAGCATCGGCGTAGAGCGCCGCACGCTCGCGCAGTTCAGGGCTGCGCACCGTCCAGGTCAGCAGCGGCAGGCCGCGACGCTTCTGGGCGGCGGCGAAACGGCTTGGCAGATCGCGAATGTCATAGGCGAGGAAATCGGGTCGGGCGTGCCACAGCGACAAGCGGCGGCGGATCATGCCGGGCAATGCCTTGTCATCCTCTTCCGTCACGACCAGCCCGCGCACCGTCAACGGCGAATGGGTCGCGAACCAACGCACCACACGCGGATCAAAGCTCATGATCGCGTGAGGTCCGGCATAACCCTCCAGAACGCGGCGAACCGCAAGGCACTGCGCGCTGGTCCGGGTGTGCCCGCGCTTGCCCGCCTTGATCTCGATCAGCAGCGGCACCCTGCCCGAAACCTGATCGAGCAACTGCCGCAAGGTCGGAATGGTATCGGCGCTGCCCGAGAGGATGATCTTGCCGAGTTCCTGCCCGGTACGTCCGGCAACCAGGCCGGTATGGTCGGTCACCCGGTCAAGCGTGTCATCGTGAAAGACCATCGCCTGCCCATCCAGCGAGCGCTGGATGTCGCATTCGATCCCCATGCCGCGCTCGATCGCCCCGGCGAAGGCCGATGGCGAGTTTTCCGGCACGCCGACGCCGTGCAACCCGCGGTGCGCGTAAGCTACCCCGCCCATCCACGCGACCCGCGCGGGGTCGGGCGCCGGCGCGCGCCAGCGATCAAGCAGCGCGAATGGCGACAACGGCATCGATTTCCACGGCCACGCCCAGCGGCAGGGTCGGCACGCCAACAGCGCTGCGGGCGTGCTTGCCCGCTTCGCCGAACACTGCGACCATCAGTTCCGATGCGCCGTTCGCCACCTTGGGCTGATCGGTGAAGTCTGCCGTCGAGTTGACGAACGCCCCCAGCTTGACCACGCGCTCCACCCGGTCGAGCGAGCCAAGCGCCGCCTTGAGCTGTGCGAGGATCATCAGTCCGCAGGCCTGCGCCGCGCGAACCCCGTCATCCAGGCCAAGATCGTCTCCGAGCCGCCCCTTGAGGAGCTGGCCATCGACCAGCGAAATCTGTCCCGAGACGTGGGCCATCCCGCCCGCGATCACGACCGGGACATAGGCCGCGACCGGCGCGAGGGGTTCTGGAAGGGTGAGGCCGAGTTCGGCCAGCTTTGCTTCGATGCTCATGCGATCTCTCTACAGGCGGGACAACAGCCAGGGCAAGGCATGTTCCCAGGTGTCGATCCGGGCGTGGGCATGGCCAGCCTCGAATCCGCAGGTGATGTGCGGGGCAAGCGTTGGCTCCCCGCACAGGTGCAGTCGATCGATATGCGGAACCATTTCCGCCGCCGACCCGTGGTGTTGGGCAAGGTCGTCGATGAACACGGCGTGCGACGGCTGATACTTGTCGAGGATCGCCTGGATTGCCGGGCCCTTCGGTCCCTGGTTGGTGAACACCGCAACGTCGATGCCGTGGCCGAGCAATTGCTGGCGCCGCGCCGCATTGTGCTTGTCGGCAAGGTTGGTCAGCACCACCACGTCGGCATGGTCCTGCAAGGTCCGGATCGCGCCGACCGCGCCGATGATCGGGCTCTGGCGGTGCATCTCGTTGTCGAAGAACAGATTGAGGAGGCGCCAGATTTCCGCTGGCTCGACCGGTTCTCCGGTGGCCTTGTCGCGGATTGCCTTGCCGAAATCGTTTCCGACCAGCTTGAACGAAACCGGCTGCGTCTCCTCCAGCCATTGCCCGAACGGCACGATCATGTGCAGCAGCACTTCGTCGCAATCGCTGATGATCAGGGGTTTCGCCACAGTTCTACAACCTTTCCCGCGCGGCCATGAGTTCGGAGGGTTCAACGCTCAGCGCTTGCGCCGCGGCGACTAGGTCCGGCTCATGCTGGCTCAGGAAATCCAGCACAGCACCAAGCACCGCGGGATCGCCGAGGCCGCCGCGCAGTTCGCCGGGGGTCAGCCCGGTCAGGCCCAGCAACCGTTCCGCGCGTGCCTCATCGGACAGTACCCAGCCCAACGCGCCCAGCGCCAGGGTGAAGGCGTCTTGGCCGGGGGAATTGGGTTTGGGCAGAATTGTCAGGCACTCCGGCTGGATCGAAGCTGTAACCGTGATTTCCGAGCCGGGGAATGTTCCATTCCCTTTGAAATCACTTTAGGGCATGCGCTCATGGCAAAGCGCATCCTGGTTGTCGAGGACAACGACCTCAACCGCAAGCTGTTCTGCGACGTCCTGAAGAGCCAGGGCTACGCCGTGGAGCCCTGCGCCGACGGGATGGAAGCGCTCGACCGCGCGCGCCAGTTCGTTCCCAACCTGATCATCATGGACATCCAGCTTCCCAACGTCTCGGGCCTTGACCTGATCGAAGCCGCCAAGGCCGACGCCACCCTGCGCAAGATCCCCGTCCTCGCCGTCACCGCTTATGCCGGGAAAGGCGACGAGGAGCGGATTCGCGATGCCGGGGCCGAGGGTTATCTTGCCAAGCCGGTTTCGATCGGACCGTTCATGGCGGCCGTTCGCGGGCTGGTAGAGAAGGTGGCCTAAGCCTACGTCGCGATGAGCTTTTTGAGCAAACATAAAGCGAACATCTAAGAGTTATCGTCAGGCATTGTGCGGCAATATGGCTCACATCCCGGCAATTTTGTCGCGTTGTGCAATGCACAAAACCCATGAATTGTCGCGATTCAATGCCAAGCGACGTGATAAAGATAGATGTTTCAATAGTTTAGACCGAGATCTCGGGATTCCCCCAGTCATGCGCATGTCAAGGCGATTTATTTCATTTTATTTACGGCGAACGTCTTGATTGTGATTCGCTGAGGTGCAGAATCGCGCCAGTTCCGAAGTTGTCCAATTCTGAGGGATGAGAGAGCGAGGTCGGCATGCTTCGCGGGCACAGCGCTCCTTCCACAAGGGTGATCTGGCAGTCCTCGCTCTCTCCTTAACCTGACTGACAGAGGCGACTTTGTCGAGCGTCATTTGCACAATCAAACGACCTAGGTTGAATGCGATTTTCGACGTCCGTTTGATAGGATCTGATGCCCATTCCTTTCAATTGCACCGAGACCTCTCGACGCAATTGAAATTTGAGACTTCAGATCGCACGCCCCTATTCCGCCCCAATCCTCGGCCAAAGGGCCGCCAGACACTGACCGGAGCACACAACACATGGACCGCGACGCAACCGCCGCAAAGATCGCCGCGCTGATCGAGCCGTTCAACAAGAAGGGCATCGCGATCACCGACGCCACGACCTTTGCCGGCGACCTTGAATTCGACAGCCTGACGGTGATGGATTTCGTCGCCGCGATCGAGGACGAGTTCGACATCATCATCAGCATGAACCAGCAGGCCGAGATCGAAACTTACGGCCAGTTGGTCGACGCGGTGGTGAAGCTGCAGGGGTAGCGCGATCCTTGCCCCTCTTCCCGTCATGCTGAACTTGTTTCAGCATCCATCGCGCCTCCGGGACGCGCAGGGTTGTCGGGCACGATGGACCCTGAAACACGTTCAGGGTGATGACTGTTTTTTGGGGTAACCTGAGATAATGACCGACCTCTTTTCCAAGTTCGACCCGCTGATCGAGCAACGCCGCGCCTTGTTGGCAACAGGCGTCACCGATCCGTTCAACCTGACGATGGAGCGCGTCGTCTCGCCCACCGTGGCGGTGTGCAACGGGCGCGAGACGATCCTGCTCGGCACCTACAACTACATGGGCATGACCTTCGATCCCGACGTGATCGAGGCGGGCAAGCAGGCGCTCGACGACTTCGGATCGGGCACCACCGGCAGCCGCGTGCTCAACGGCACCTATGCCGGACACCGCGCGGTCGAGGAAGCGCTGAAGGAATTCTACGCCATGGATCACGCCATGGTGTTCTCGACCGGCTATCAGGCCAACCTTGGCATCATCTCGACCATCGCCGGAAAGGGCGATTACATCGTGTTGGACATCGACAGCCACGCCTCGATCTGGGACGGGTGCAAGATGGGCGATGCCGAGGTCGTGCCCTTCAAGCACAACGACATCGAGGCGATGGAAAAGCGCCTCAAGCGCATTCCCGAAGGCGCGGGCAAGCTGGTTGTGCTGGAAGGCGTCTATTCGATGCTGGGTGACATCGCCCCGCTCAAGGAGATGATCAGGGTCGCCAAGGACAACGGCGCCATGGTGCTGGTCGACGAGGCGCACTCGATGGGCTTCATCGGCCCCAACGGGCGCGGCGTGGCCGAGGACCAGGGCGTGCTTGATCAGGTGGATTTCGTGATCGGGACCTTCTCCAAATCGGTCGGTACGGTGGGCGGGTTCTGCGTTTCCAACCATCCCAAGTTCGAAATCATGCGGCTGGTCTGCCGCCCCTATGTGTTCACCGCCAGCCTGCCGCCCAGCGTCGTCGCGACCGCCGCGACCAGCGTGCGCAAGCTGATGCATGCCGGAAACAAGCGCGCCCATTTGTGGGAGAACAGCCGCACCCTGCACAAGGGGCTGCGCGACAAGGGCTTCGAGCTTGGCACCAAGGAGCCGCAGAGCGCGATCATCGCGGTGATCATGCCCGATCTGGAACGCGGGGCGATGATGTGGGAGGCGCTGCTGCGCGAGGGACTCTACGTCAACCTTGCCCGTCCGCCCGCGACCCCGGCGGGGATGACCCTGCTGCGCTGCTCTCTCTGCGCCGAGCATTCGGCCGAACAGGTCCAGACGATCCTCGGCATGTTCGAGCGCGCCGGCAAGGCGGTGGGGATCATAGCCTAGATGGCCGGGGCAAGGTGGTTCGCCCGGCTGCTGACGCTAACCGGTCTGGCTGGCCACGCAGTGGCCGCCACGCCGCCCCTGCCCCCTCCTCCTTCGCCGCCTGTAGTCCCGGCCAATCCCTACCCGCCGATCGGGATGCGGGATGACGCCTGCCCCGCCAGCCTTGAGGGGCTTGGCGCCCTGGACGATCGCGTAGTCCGCAACGACTGGGCCTGGCTCTGCCGCTATCGCGCAGAGAACGCGCGCCTCGATCCGGCCCACCCGCCGCGTGTGGTGTTCATGGGCGATTCAATCACCCAGGGCTGGATCGACGCCGATCCCGCCTTCTTCGCGCAAGGCTATGCCGACCGAGGCATTTCCGGCCAGACCACCCCGCAGATGCTGGTGCGCTTCTGGCAGGACGTGATCGCGCTGCGCCCAAGTGTGGTCCACATCATGGGCGGGACCAACGACATCGCCGGCAACACCGGGCCGACCACGCCCGAGGCCTGGCAGAATGCGGTGCGCGCCATGGTGACGCTGGCCAAGGCGAACCACATCGCGGTAATCGTCGGTTCGATCCCGCCGTCGAACCACTTCGGCTGGAGCCCTGCGCAACAGCCCGCACCGTGGATCACCCGGCTCAACGCCTGGCTCAAGGATTATGCCAAGGCAGAAGGGCTGGTCTATGCCGACTACCACTCCGCGCTGGCCGGGCCGCAGGATGAACTACCGGCAGGGTACGGGGCCGACGGCGTTCATCCCAATTCGGCCGGTTATGCGGTGATGAGGCCAATCGCGGAACAGGCGATCAAAGAGGCGGAGAAGAAGGCGCTGCCGTGAGGTCCTGGCGCTCGGGCGACATGCTGAATATCTGAGCTGCCTTCGCTAGATTGAAGCTTCAAAGCCCTTCCCCACCGGGGAGGGCCGATTCAGCCAAATCAGCACAAACTCTAGCAAACCGAACGGCGGACGCTTGATTGAGCGGGCGCTCCGCGGCGCGTCAGGGCCACCTGCTCGGTGCTGAGCTGGCAACGCAGTTCGTGGGTCTGTTCATTCAGGATGCGATCGATGGAGCGCGCCCAGGCGGTCCGGTGGTCCTTGTCCGCAAGGCGGACCTTTTCGATCCAGCGGGCGATTGCGGATACGAACAGGTCCCTGATCGTATCGAGAGACTTGCAGAAGCGGGCCTTGCACCGCTCGGATTCGAACGTCGATCCGTGGATTTCGACGAATCGGTAGAGATCGCACATGGCATTGTTGATCTCGCACCGCAGATCGAGGACGCGTTCGCCAAGCTGATCGCCACTACGGTAATCGATCAGTTCACCCAGGATCTGCTCGGTCAAGCGCTCGACGCGCGCAATCAGTCCGATAATGCCCACTCGCCCTCCTGGCGTTCGTTCTGTGAACCTAAGGGGCTGGACGCCGGGTCGCGGAATCGCCCAGCCCCAGGTTGCGACCGGATGGGCCCTGTGGGCGTTTCGCCCTACCTGTTACCCAAACTTCCAACGACCTGCCCAAACTGTGCCAGGGTATTGAAAAATTCGAAGTTTCATGGTGTAATGACGTGTTAATGCCGATGTTAATCGGCGGCATCTTCTCGTGCGGCTCCGGATTTGCTCGAGCGCGGATTCCTGTCGACTCGTCATGGTCGATCGCACGGATAAGGTAACGGACAATGTCGAGCCCTCCGGCCCGCAGCGATGCGGAAACCCCGGTCGATGTTTTCGACGCCGCGCGTGCGGCGCAAGTGCTGGACGCGACCTTGCGCGGGCCGCAATTCAGGAACTCCCAGCGCCAGGCGGCGCTGTTGCGCTATCTTGTGACCGAGGAGTGCGAAGGGCGCGGCGAAAGGCTGAGCGCCTATGCCATCGCCTTTGACGTGTTCGAGCGCGATACCTCGTTCAATCCGGCGATCGACAGCATCGTTCGGGTCGAGATGCATCGGCTGCGTGGCAATCTGCAGGCGTGGGGCGAGGATCCGGCCAATGCCGAATCGCTCATGCTGGAGATCCGGCCGCGCTCCTATCGGCCCAGTCTGGTCGAACGGGTTCCTCCCGCACGCGGGGGGCTGGCGGGCCAGCTTGCGCAGCGGCGGCGTCTGATCGGACTGACATTGGCCGGTGTGGGCGCCCTGGCGCTGGTGCTTGCCGTGGTGCAGGGGTCCCGGGTTCGCGCCTGCAAATCGGCACGGCCGGAACTGTTCCTGCCGCAGTCCGTTCCCGGGCTTTCCGCCGCAGCCGCGGACGACCTCGTCACGCGGTTGCGGGGGATGCTTCACTACTATCCGCTTGTCGCGATTGCCGAAGGCTGGTTCGGACGGTGCCAGGGCGTGCCGCAATACGATCTTGGCCTTGCGCGCAATCCCAACGGGATAAGTGCTTCGCTGATGGTGCGGGGTGAAGAGCGGATCGTGCGAACCTTCGACGTACCGTTCGATCCCGCCAGTTCGGCGCGTGACCATGATATCGCTGCGGCGCAGATCGCCTTCCAGCTTGGCCACGACGCCGGGGCAGTGCCGCTCGATGCCTTGCGGCAGACCTGGACGAACGCTCCTGCGGCCGAGCAGTTTTCGTGCCTGATGCGCGCGCACCAGTATTACATCAGCAACGCCGGGGTTACGCTCTATCCCTCGGCGCGTGCCTGCCTGATCAAGTATTTCCGCAGCGCCACCAAGGCCGACCTTCCCGCGATGCTCGCCGCCTTCGAGCTTGAGCCGATCATGACCCCGGCGCAGAAGAAGTACCAGACCCACAACTACTACAACGAGGCCGTTGCCGCGGCATCGAAGATCGATCGGCTCAATTCAGAGCTTCTGGTCGTGCAGTTGCGCGAAATGCGGCTCGATCCGAAGCGCCGCCGCGGCGATATTCAGGTGGTGCTGGACGAAATGTCCAATGTCTATGAATTCGAGCCATACGTTCAAAATCAGTTGGCAATGGCGCGTTGCAAATCCACCCAGGAATACGCCGCGGGCTACGAAAATATCAAGCTGGCCCGCGCGCTTACGTTCGATGGAATAGGGCTGCCCTACGCGGAAGTTTATTGCAATCTGGCGCTGGATCGTAATCAGGACAACGCGAAATTCAATGAAGCACTGGTCAATGACAGGGCCCCGTTTGTTCAGTTGCTTGTTCTTTAGAGCCTGATCCGAAATTAGGTTGAGTGGTATCAGCTGGTTAGCTTGACGCCATTCCAAATCATTGATTCAGGGGTTTTTGCGAAAACT
>JAGWUU010000324.1 GCA_028868335.1 Sphingomonadales bacterium
CGGGCAAGGACGAAACTCCGATGGGCCGGGATGTGGAATCGCGCCCTAGCACTGGTTGCATCTGAAACAAAATCGTCCGCGCTGTAAAGAGCGCTGCCGTGTCGATGCCCCGCGTCAGGCGGTGTCGCGGACCACGAGTTCCGGCTGCATGATCACGCTTGGCGTATCTTCGCCGGCGATGCGGGCGAACAGCGCCTTGACCATTGCTCGCGCGCCTTCCGGCACGTGCTGGCTTATAGTGGTTAGCCGCGGAATGGTCTGTTCGGCCAGCGGCAGGTTGTCGAAACCGACGACGGCGATCTGGTCAGGAACGGCAAGGCCCCTATCAGCCAGTACGCGCACCGTTTGCATCGCGATCAGGTCCGATGCGGCGGCGATGCCGTCTATTTGGCCTTCAAGGCCATCGAGTTTCGTCGCGATTTCCTCGATCATGCCGTCCGCGGAAACATGCGTCGGCAGCACCAGCGGCGGCTCGATCCCGGCTGCGATGCAGGCGTCCGCGAGGCCAAGATGCCGCTGACGGAATTCGATCGGTCCGACGTCACCCATGAAGGCCAGCCGACGACAGCCCCTGGCAATCAGGTGCTCGCCCGCCATTCGTCCGCCAAGGCGGTTGTCGACGCCGACCGAACAGTGCTTCTGTCCAGTTTCGTGGTGTCCCCACACGATCATCGGTCGATAGCGTTCTGCAACCCGCTCGATCGCATCGAATTGATCGGATTGTCCGATCAGGAGAACACCATCGAGCATGCCGGAATCGACGATTTGCTCGAGCCAATCAGTCTGTTCGGGGATCACCCGGCTAAGCATGATGTCGTAGCCGCTTTCGGTCAGCAAATCGGCCAACCCGGCCAGAATCGTCATGAAGAAAGGATCTGACAAATGTTGGCGCCGGTCATGCCCGAGCGGAACGACCACGCCGATCACCTTCGTTTCCTGCACACGCAGGCGACGGGCCATCTGATTGGGTCGAAAACCGTGTTCCCGGGCAATGGCCTGAATTCGCTCGCGCGTTTCCTTGTTGACCAATGGCTTGTTTGCGAGGGCACGCGAAACCGTGCCGGTCGAAACGCCGGCAATGCGGGCCAATTCGGCAATGTTGCGAATTCGGCCGGGAGATGGATTGGATTCGGTCATCGGATCAAGAGCAACGCAACGGTAGTTTCTCCCCGTGCGCGCTGATGCGGCGCGCAGGTGAGTCCTGTCAACCGCCCAATACTGTTGTTGGAGGTCGGCTGGTCATGCAATCGAGTACAGTGTGCTCTTTACCACGCAAGGCCCTCAGCCAAGCGCCTGACGGCCGAGTGCGATCGCGCCGTTGATACCGGCAGAGTCACCAAGCGCCGGACTGACGATATAGCGTTCCAGGCCAGGATCGAGTTGGGCCGCGCGAACGTATCCCGCCAACCGTTGTTCGGTCGCCCTGCGTAATGCCGCGATCAGGCCGGGAGTTTTCATTACGCCGCCACCGAAAATCAGCCGGTCTGGCATGTGGAGCAGAACCAGGCTGACGGCGAGTTGGGCGATGTAACCGGCAACAAGTTCGATCTTGTCGGCCGGACTGCCCAGATCGGACAGGCTCTTGCCCCAGCGATCGATAATCGCCGGTCCGGCAGCCATGCCTTCAACGCAATCGCCGTGGAATGGGCAATGCCCGGCGTAAGGATCGCGTTGATGGTCATGCGGAACGGGGATGTGGCCGCTTTCGTAGTGCGAGAAGCCCATCAGGGGCTTGCCAGCCCGGACTATGCCGGTGCCCACGCCAGTTCCTATCGTGGTATAGGCGACCGTCGTGCAGCCTTGCCCCGCGCCCGATTGCCATTCCGCCAGCGCGGCTCCGTTGACATCGGTTTCGACGACGATCGGCGCGCCGAACTGACCAAGCACGTCCTGAAACCGCGCTCCAGCCCAGCCGGGCTTGGGCGTCGTGGTGAAGGTTCCGTAGGTGGGTGATGCCGGGTCTATGTTGATCGGACCGAAGCTGGCCACGCCAAACGCCCCGATCGGCCCGAACGCATCGCTTGCCGTGCGAAAGAACGCGGCCAGCGCAGGAAAGCACTCCGCTGGGGTCTGGGTGGGGATGCGCTCCTGTGCCAGGATCGTACCGTCCTCCCGCGCGAGCGCCGCGATGAATTTGGTCCCACCCGCCTCGATTGCGCCGATCAGCCGTTCCACCATGTCCCTCTACCTTCCCGTTCCGGCCACGCTGGTCGCATGGCGAATGGCGCGCGGCAATCCTTCGCAGACGAATTCAGCGCAATAGGTTGGGCTCAGAACTGCAGAGCGTAGGTGGCGAGGGTTCCCAGACCGATCGCGATGCCGAACGGCAACTGCGCGGACTTGCCGCTGCGCAGGCTGAAGGTTGGCTGACCATGGAGCTTGCGCCAGGTGAACCAGACGAACACCAGGACAAGCCCGGCCATGGAGATCATCCCTGCAAGGAGGAAGCCGGACTGCACGTTGAACCACGCTGCGCTCGCCGCGTAGAACTTGCCATCGCCACCGCCGAGCCAGCGCAGCGCGAACAGCGCCATGCCGATGATCAGCGCCAGTGCCATGTGAGCGGCGTGCCACCCCAGGCCCTCAAGGCCGGACTGGTAGTAGCCCTTGGCGAGCCCCGTGAGCAGCATCACAATGGTCAGCCAGTTGGGGATGATCCGGTGCCTGGCATCAGACACCATCGCCAATAA
>JAGWUU010000055.1 GCA_028868335.1 Sphingomonadales bacterium
CGCCCGAATCGAGCACCAGGAAGCATTCGCCGTTGGTGTGCGGCTTGACCTGGCGGACCTGGTTCAGATTGACGATGGTTGAGCGGTGCACCCGCTGGAACACGCGCGGATCAAGGCGCCGTTCCAGATCCTTCATCGTCTCGCGCAGGATCAGCGAATTGTCGCCGGTGTAGATGCACATGTAGTCGCCCGCCGCCTCGATGTGCTCGATCGAATCGACGTCGACCCGGAAGATCTGTCCGCGATCCTTGATGTTGATGAGCTTTTCGTAGCGGCCCGCAGTCTCGACATCCTCTGGCATGGCCTCGATCGCATCGGGGGCGACTTCGGCGAGGACGTGCTTGAGCTTTTCGGCCTCCCCGGCTGCGTGCTTTTCGGAAAGGCGGGTGCGGACCCGCTCCATGGTGTCGGCCAGCTTGTCCTCATCGACCGGCTTCATCAGGTAGTTGACGGCGTTGGCCTCGAACGCACGGACAGCGTGTTCCTGGTAGGCGGTGACGAACACGATCAGCGGCGGCTCGATCTCCATCACGCCCTTGACCACCGAGAACCCGTCGAAGCCCGGCATCTGGATATCGAGGAACACCAGGTCGGGCTTTTCGGTCTTGATCTTGCGGATCGCTTCGCGCCCGTTGGAGCAGGTATCGATGATCTCGATGTCGGGGAATTTCTCGAGACGCAGCATCAGGCCCTGGATGGCGAGCTTTTCATCGTCGACGAGGATCGTGCGGATTGTCATCGCGGCACTCCTGGTTCAGCCGGCCAAGGCCGGGCGTTTGGGAGCCGCAACGGCGGCGGGCGTTTCGCGGCGTTCGAACGGGATTTCGATCAGTACGGCAAAGCCCCCTTCGGGCGGCTCCATCGTTTCGAAACGATGTTCCTCAGCATAGGCCTGGGCCAGCCGGTCGCGTATGTTGGCCAGGCCAACGCCGGTGGATACAGGTTCGCCGCCATCGAATGTCACGCCGACAAATCTGTTGCTGGCCGCGTTCGATTGCAATCCCGGGCCGGTGTCGGAGACGGTGATACGAAGGTTCTGGCCGACGAGTTGCGTAGCGATGGTGATTTCGGCGCCGGATTCCTGCGGGCCAACCGCGTACTTGATGGCATTCTCGACCAGCGGCTGAAGCAGCAGCGAGGGCAGCAGCGCGGCTTCGGTGACTGGATCGATACGGAACGAGGTGCGCAGCCGCTCTTCGAAACGCATCCGCTCGATCTCGAGATAGAGCTTCAGCGTCTCGACCTCCTGCGCCACGGTGACGCGCCCGGTCGGCTCGTTGACCAGGGTGTAGCGCAGGAACGACGACAGCCGGCTGAGCATGGCGTTGGCCGGCTCGGTCTGCTTGAGAAGAACCAGCGTCGAAATCGAATTGAGCGTGTTGAACAGGAAGTGGGGGTTGAGCTGATAGCGCAGCATGGCGAGCTGGGCCTGGGTCGCCTGGTTTTCCAGCTGGATGAGCTGGTCGTTCTGCTCCTCGATCTGGAGGAAGTAGTTGACCATGTAGTAAAGCGCGGTCCAGGCGCCGAGCAGAGTCAGGTCGATGTAGAACAGGCCGATGAAGCGCTGCGCGAAGCCGGTTCCGCCATCGCCGTAATAGAGCCCGTTCACCCAGGCATCGACGAAGGCGTAGAACAGCACCGCCACGGGAAGCACGATGGCGGTAACGCCCCAGGTGACGATCGGGCGGCGATTGATGAGGTTCCGGTAGATCACCGAAAGGATCAGGGTGATCGAAAAGCCGGTGATCGTTGAAATCAGCACCAGCACCAGGAACGAGAGCGCCAGTCCATTGGCCAGGCTCGACATCGCGCGCAGCAGCATCGCCCCGCCCCAGCCTGCTGCCTGGAGACGCCAGAACGCACGGTTCTTGTTGGCGAAGAACGGGATCGGGCGAAAGGGCAGCACGGCCATGCCGCTATCCTAGCAGAATCGCGCCGCCGTGCGAGAAAATCACGACTTGCGTGCCGTGGCGATCGCCCTGGCCAGCGCTTCCTTGCCGACCGCGCCCTGGAGGATCTGGTTGCCGACGATCCACGCAGGCGTGCCGTTGAAGCCCAGTTCGCGGGCAAAGGCGAGGTTGGCCTCCAGCTCGGCGCGGACGGCGGGGCGCTGGGCATCGGCATGGGCGCGGGCGAGATCGAGCCCGGAAACGCGCGCCGCCGCCTCGACCGAAGCCGGATCGGTCCGCCCGGCGGCGAACATCGCCTGGTGGAACGCGACGTATTTGCCCTGGTCCGCGGCGGCCAGGCCCATGGCCGCGGCGGCTGGACTGGTCGGCGCGATGATCGGCAGGTGGCGGATGACCACCTTGAGATCGGGGTTTTCCTTGATCAGTTCGGCCAGCGCCCCCTCGCTCTGGCGGCAGAAGGTGCAGGCGAAATCCGAAAATTCCACCAGGGTCACGGCGCCCGCCGGATTGCCCATCACCGCGCCGGGATAAGGCGCGGCCACCTTGTCCGCGATCCCGGCAAGCAGCTTGGCATTTTCCTTCTGGCGCAGCTTGTCGATCGCCTCGGGGAGGATTTCGGGGTGTTCGAGCAGATAGTCGTGGACGACCTTTTCGGTCGCCGCCTTCTGGCCCGGCCCCATGTCCATGCGGTTGCGTTCAAAGGCCCAGCCGCCGAGCGCGCCGAGAACCGTCAGGGCGAGGCCGCCGAGCACGAAGTAGAGCCTGGACCGCGATGCGGCGACATTCATGGCGGTTTCAGTCATCGGCAGGACAACTACCTGCGTTTCTTGTCGTGTTCAATCGCCGCGCGGGCCTGCATGGCGATGTCCTGGGCGCGCAACCAGTCGGGCGAGCCGGTGGGCAGCCCGGCCTCGGCGGCCTCGGCGCTTTGCAGGGCGGTGCCATATTGCAGCTCCATCACCTGCTGTTCGGCGCTGGCCAGCCGAGCCCGCGCCATATCGCCGCGCTGGCCATAGACCACGCCAAGCTGATACCAGGCGAAGGGGTTCTCGCGATCGCGCGACACCGCTGTTTTCAGCACCTGCTCGGCCTCGGGCAGGTTGGCCGGGTTCTCGGTCGCGATCAGGGCGTGGCCGAAGGTGGTGGCGATCAAGGGCTGGTTCGACGAAAGGTCCGTCGCGCGGCGCAGCGGGGCGACCGCCTCGACCGGCTTGCCCGCTTCGAGCAGGATCTGCCCCTTGAGTTCCAGATAGTAGGGATCGTTCGGCGCATGCGCCAGGAGGGCGTCCGTCTCGGCCATTGCCTTGTCGAGGAAGGCATCCTTGTGGAAGGCATAGGCGCGGGCATAGTGCGCCGGATCGCTGGTGTCGCTGGCGGGATAGGTCTGGTAGGTCGACTTCGGCTCGGCAAGGTATCCGAACAGCTTGGCCTTTGCGCGCAGGAACCGCGCCTGGATCACCGGATCGGCCGGCCTGGTCCAGGCCGGATCCTTCTCGTAGGTGTCCTGCAAGGTCGCGATACGGTCGCCCGTCATCGGGTGGGTTGAATAGAATTCGCTGTCGGCGTTGCGGATATAGCCGTAACGCATCTCCAGCCCCTGGAGCTTCTTGAAGAAATTGATCGAGCCGCGCCCCGACAGGCCGGCCTTCGAAAGGAACTGTGCCCCCGCCGCGTCGGCCGCTTCTTCCTGGCCGCGGGTAAAGGACAGGAACTTGCCGAGCGCGGCCTGCTGCCCGGCCATGACCACGCCCATCGCCGCCTCGCCCGCCCCGGCGGCAGCGGCGGCTGCGCCAAGCAGCAGCGAAAGGATGCTCACCCCGGTCGCGCCCTTGCTGCCGCGCGTGTCGATCGCGTGGCCTCCGGTGACGTGGCCCAGTTCGTGCGCGATCACGCCTTGCACTTCCTCGGCGGTCGAAGCCTCGTTGATCAGCCCGGAATTGATATAGACCGCCTGGCCGCCAGCCACGAAGGCGTTGACCGAGGGGTCGTTGACCAGGACGATGTCGACGTTCTTCGGATCGAGCCCGGCCGCCTGGATCAACGGGCGTGCGATGTCCTTGAGCAGCGCCTCGGTTTCCGCATCGCGCAGCACCGATTGCGCCATGGCTGGCTGGGCCACCATGGCCACGGCGGCCAGTACGGCAACGGCGCGGGCGAAGGAGCGGGACAGGGCGCGCATCATCCCCCGTCTAACGGCGTGCCGTCTGAACCGGCGCTGAAGCCCCGCCGTGGCGCGCAAGGAAGGCCAGCACCGGATCGAGTTCGCGCCGGTCACGCAGGAAGGGTTGGGCAAGCTTGATCACGGTGTCCTTGTGGTCCACCCCGGGGATGACGACCGTTTCGACCACGCTTCCCGCCGCGTGCAGGATCGCGGCGAGCGAAGCGGTGTTGCGCGGCTTGACGGTTTCGTCGGCATCGCCGGTCAGCAGCAGCATCGGCGGCGCGTCGCCACGGGCATAGCGCACCGGCTGGGTGATCGCGGGCGGGACCACGCCGCCAAAGGCGGCCTTTGCCGAAGGCGTTGTGAAAGGCAGGAAGTCATAAGGGCCGGAGAGCCCGACCACGCCCTTGATGAAGTGATCGGCAACACCCTCGCGCCCCAGCCATTGCCGCTCCAGCGCCACCATGACGGTGTTGTAGGCGCCCGCCGACTGTCCCATCAGGAACACCCGGTCCGGATCGCCACCATAGGTCGCGGCGTGATCGCGGGTCCAGGCGACGGCCTTGGCCGTATCCTCCAGCATGTGCGGCCAGACGCCATCGGGGACGAGGCGGTAGCCGGGCAGGACCACGACATAGCCCGCGCGGGCGAACGTCCGGCCGAGAAAGTGATAATCGCCGGGATTGCCGGAATTCCATCCCCCGCCGTGCACGAACACGATCACGGGGCGCCGCGCGATGGCGGGTCCGGAGGGGACGATGACATCGACGCGCTGGGCCGCCAGCGTTCCATAACGCCCGCCCATCAGGGCCACGCGGGTCCCGTCGGTGCCGCCGACCATGCGATCGACCCGGTCGAGCAGGCCCACCCCGCCGGTCGCCACCGCATAGCGCCAGGTCGCGAACAGGCCGAGCGCGAGCAGCGCCGGAATCAGCAGTATCCAGCCCATCACCCCGATCCGTTTCCGCCGTTGCTCACCAGCCATGCGGCTGATCTAGCGCGCAAAAGCAAAGGGCGCCATTCCTTTGCGGAACGGCGCCCAGTCCCCTCGCTTGGGATTCGTATCGGGTCAGCCCACCAGCCTGCGCGCGGCGCGTTCGAGCAGGGCGACATCGTCGCCCACTTCGCCAAGAAGGGCCAGCGTCCCGTCGGGAAGGCGGCGCGCGACCAGCACGGTGAATTCGGCCCCGTCGGCGGGCAGGTCCTCGAGCGCCACTGGGTCAAGCTTGCGCAGCTTGCGAGCCAGGGCCTCGCGCGGGGTTTCGCGCGCGACATCGGCCTTGCCGCTTTCGTCGCGCTTCAACTGGCGTTCCGCGCTGACCACGGCCTTGAGGCCGCCGGACGCTTCGGCTAGGAACTTGCCCAGTTCGCCGCGCGCCACGCCAAGGCGGTGGCCGTGGCTCAGGGCCGAGGCATATTCGGTCAGGCGGGTCTTGTCGTAATCGGCACCGAATACCAGCTTGACCACCGGCGTCATCGGCGCGCGGTCCTGCATGGTCAGGCCGGAATCGGCCACAAGCTCGGCAAAGTCCTCCGGCGCATCGGCGGCGGCCAGCGAGAAATCATAGGCGCGCCCGATCGCTGCGTAGAGCGCGGTGCGGGTGCGATCTTCCGAACCGCGCGCCGCATCGGCGAGTTCGCGGGCAGAGGCGAGCCAGTCGGCCAGCCCCATGTCGGCATCGTCCGACGCCGCATCGAACACCGCGGGAGAAGCGAATTCATCTGATTCGAACGTGGTGAAATCGATCGGGCGGGCAGGGGGCGGGACCCCGTCTTCCTCGTCGGTCGAATCCTCGTTGGCAAGGATACTGGCCCAACCGCCCACGGCGAAGCTGGGCGCGGGCATGTCGAGCGACGATGCGGCGGCTTCCGGCTCGGCAAAGTCGCCAAGGTCGAGCACGTCATCGTCCGAATCAGATGCCACCGGGGCGATCTCGTCCTCGGCCGGATCGGACTGCTCGTTCACTCCCTGAGGGCCATCGGCCCAGTCGGTCAGCGGTCCGTCATTGCGCGATTCGGTCGGCGCGTGGGGATCGAGTGCCCGGTCGATTTCCGCGAGCAGCGCGTCGGCGGTTTTCTGGTCGGCCAGTTCCTTCCAGTTGATCACGCCGTAGATGAAATCGATGGTGTCATCATCGCTCGAGAAGGGCAGCAGAATGCCGCGATAGAGAATGGTCTGCTCGCGCTGATTGACGAATTCCGCCTCGAAGCCGATCGGCGCCTGGTTGGCGAGGATCTGCATGTAGTGGTCGGTGATTCGCGAAAGCAGCGACCGACTCGGCACGTCATCGAGCGTTTCGATGCCATCGCCGGCCCCGCATTCGGCAGCGAGCTTGTCGCCCAGAAACCGCACCGCCGGATTCGCAATCCCGCGGGTAAAGTCGAGCAGCACGCTATAGGGCCCGAAATCGGGCAGCGCGTCAGGCTCAAGTTCCTCGATCGAGGGGAAATTCCGGTTGTCGAGCAGGCTCGCCCAGTGATTGTAGGCGCGCACCTGCATGCGCCGCTCATCCTGCCCGACCGGGCCGGGCGGCGGCTCGCGCACAGCTTCATCGTCGCCGAAATCGACTCCAGGCCAGTCACTGCCTTCATCGCTGCGATCGATGAAATTGCCCCGATACGTGTCCATGTGGATACCCCACCAAGTCCCTTGTGGGTTCCTTCTGGCGCATCGTGGTAAACTTACCGTTAAGGTGCGCGGGCCTTGAGCATGGCCGCGCCGATTGCCTATTCGTCGCCGATGCGCCCTTCGGCACGGCCGGGCATGGCCGCGAACAGCGGCAGGATCACGGCCGAACCGGCCATCAGGACGGCGGCTCCCGTCATCGCCGGAACCAGCGTAAAGATGTCGGAAGCCAGGCCCATCGCATAGGCCCCCAATGCCATGCCGCCGAAAGTCGCCGCCTGGTAGATCGACAGGCAGCGTCCGAGAATCGCTTCGGGCGATCGCAATTGCATCGCGACGTTGAGCGTGGTCAGCACCGCCACCCAGCCACCCCCCGCGATGAGCGCCCCGGCGATGGTCGAGGTCAGCGTGGGTGCGTGGGCCACCGCCAGGATCGCGGCGGCGAAGGCCAGCGAGGCAACCCGGACAACAGGCTCGCTGCCGAACCGGCGCCGCAACGGCGCGACCCACAAGGCGGTGAGGATCGATCCGATCCCGAACGCCCCCAGCACCAGGCCATAGTCGATCTCGGTGCCGTGGAGCTTGCCCTTGACCAGCACTGGCAGCATGGCCTGATACCCCGCCGCGCAAAATCCGAAGGCAAAGCCGCGCACCAGTATCCGGCGCAGCGGACTCGACCCGGCGCAGAAGCGCAGCCCCTGCGCGATCGAGGCAAGGATCGGGCGGCGTTCGCGGGGCGGCGCCTCGGGTCGCCAGCGCAGCAGAACCACGATCAGCGCGACGAAGCTCAGCGAATTGAGTGCGAAGCCGATGCCCGGACTGGCCAGCGAAATCAGTAGCCCACCCAGCGCCGGGCCGACGCTGCGGGCCAGATTGAACGATATGGTGTTGAGCGAGATCGCCTGCGGCAGGTCGGCAGGCCCCACCTGAAGCCGCACCGAGGCCTGCCAGGCTGGCCCGTTCAATGCGGTGCCGCAGCCCATCAGCAGGGTAAAGGCCAGCAAGGACAGCGGCCCGATCGTCCCGGCCAGGGTCAGGGTCGCCAGCAATGCCGAAACGAGCAGCATCCCGGCCTGCGCGGCCAGCATGACCAGGCGGCGGTCGTAATTGTCGGCGATCGCTCCGGCGATCACCCCAAGCAGCATGATCGGTGTCGTCACCGATGCCTGGACCAGCGCGATCAACTGGTGCGAACTGGTCAGCTCCGTCATCAGCCAGGCAGCGCCGACCGACTGGATCATCGACCCCAGGTTCGAGGCGAGATTGGCGATCCAGATGGCGCGAAAGGCCGGGTAGGCAAAGGGAGCGAAAGGGGCGCCGCGACCGGTCGGCGATGATGTCGTCAGGGGAGAGGAAGGCAGCTCGGTCACGTCGGGCGGAGTTAGGACCGGGCGCTCGCCCGCGTCAACCGCTCCAGCCCGCAAGATGCGGATCGACAAGGCCAAGTTGGCGACGAAGCGCGGCCCGCGCCAGCCGCTCTACCTCGGCCTTGCGGCGCGCGGCGGCCAGCGGCACGGTCGGTGCCGGGCGCAGGATTTCGGCGTCATAGCCATCGGCAACGATCAGCCCGCACCGTTCGGGCAGGAATGCCGCGGTTTCCATGCACGCCCGATCGAGATGCGGGGCAAGGCCCCAATAGAAGCGATCGCAATGATCGAGATAGTCGGTCCATTTGGCATCGCCGAGCAGGTCGGCCTTGCTCACCTTGATCTCGACGATCACCACCTGGCCCTTGGAATCGATCCCCATCAGGTCCGCGCGCCGGTTGGAGCGCAAGGGCATTTCCGAAAGGCACCAGATATCGTTGCGCGCGAACAGGCGACAGATTCCGCGCGCCACCGCGCGGGCAGCGGAAAGATCGCCGTCAGCTACGGTAGCCAAGGGAATCGGTGAGGAGGTCGGCATCGCCCGATCTTAGGAACAGATCGGGAACTGCGCAAGCCCGCCTTCAGGTGAAGCGGCGCTGGGCCGGTTGCTCGGGCGGCGGTGCAAGCGCCAGCAGCGCGCTCCGGGCTGCGTGGAACTCCTGCCACAGCGCCAGCGCCGCGGGAGCCGGGTTGATCCCGCGGGCGTGGACCGCCAGCAGCGCGGCAAGGCCGGGCTCCATGATCGCGGCCAGATCCTCGATTCCCTGCTCGCTCAATTCGCGCCGCCAGCCGCCTGCATCGCGCATCACGGCGGGGAAATTGCGGATTTCCGGTCGCATCGATTCGACGGCGAGCCCGGCGAGCATGGCGACCACCCCTGCCGCGTCGTGCAGCGCCGACCACTTCATGCTCGTCGAGCTGGCCGATGCCTGACCGAATTCGGGGCGGCCGACACCCGGCAGCACGCCAGGCGGCGGCGCAGCCGGAGCTGCGGGCGGTGCGAAGCTGGAATAGGCGTTCATGGGATCGAGTCGTTACCGGATCGAGCTTGCCAAATCGCTAACTCGGGCAACTTAAAAGGGGCTGGCGCATCGCGCTCGCCGCTGCTAACCGCCAGCGCCACGCACCCGTAGCTCAGCTGGATAGAGCGCTGCCCTCCGAAGGCAGAGGCCACAGGTTCGAATCCTGTCGGGTGCGCCATCTTTTCAAATATTTGTACGATGGTCGCGGACCTGCTCTCAGGGCTGGGCAGGACATGGGTAGGTGAGCGGGAAATTCTGGCCCTGCCTCGCCGCCACAAGCTGCCTCAGTGGAAACGCCATGATTTGGCAGTTTGCGACAAGCCGGCGAATAAATCCGGTGCAATCGATGAGACGATTGGCCAGCGCCGTTGGCAAGCATAAACCAGATCAGAATCTTCATCCGGTATCGGCGACCTGCCAGATCGATGATCATGCTGGTCTGCGCGACCTGAAGGTCGTTCTGAACATAGCCCGCATCGACCACCGCGCGGCAGGCGTCGACGCCTGTGCCGGGCTCGTCGGCGCGTGCCCCCCGTCAGCACCAATCGCGCGGATGTGGGGGTGTGAAACAAGGAGGATCGGGGCTTCGTCGTAGTGACGAAGGAAGGTCAGCGGGATGTTCTCCCGGGCGACACCGGGCTGGGTCAGATACCGATGCAGAGGTACTTCAGTTCAAGGTAGTCGTCGATGCCGTGGCGCGAACCCTCGCGGCCAAGTCCTGACTGCTTGATTCCCCCGAACGGCGCGACCTCGGTGGAAATGAGCCCGGTGTTGATGCCGACCATTCCCGCCTCCAGCGCTTCCGCAACCCGCCAGACCCTGCCAAGGTCCCGTGCGTAACCGGCTGTGCCCGGCTGACCTCGTTCACAATGGCGGCGATGGTCATCGGCTATCTGTTCGGGATCGCCCTGATCCCGCGGTTCGTCAACCGGCGTCAGGCGCTGATAGGCTGTGGCCTGTTGGGACTGCTGTTCTTGGTCGGCATCCTCACGTCCGATCCGGCATCGCACAGCCTGTCGGACATGCTGTGGGGCTGGGCCGGTTATCCGGGGTTGCCCAACCCGATCACATTCGTTGCGCTGCTTGGCCTTGCCAATGCGCTGGTCTGGCCGACCGTCTGACCCTTGGCGATCGACGGGCTCGACAGCCATACCGCGCGCGCCTCGGCGTTCCTCATCATGGCAATCGCCGGGGGGCTGTTCCCGCTAACCTTCGGCTGGCTGCCCGCCATTCGACCATGCAATCGGCCTACGCGATCGCCATCCTGGGCTATCTGGTGATCCTCTACTACGGCTGGCGCGGCTACGCGCTCGGCCGACCGGACGGTGGTGCGGTTTGAGGCGTGGTCGGCAGTCTCAAGCCCACATCCTGCGCGATTTCGGCACTGTGAACGGGTGGTGAGCCAAGCGGTCTCTCGAGGTCATGTTCGCGTTGGCGATGCCAGTCCATCCCTTGCTGGGACCAAACACATAGGTCCTGACAATGGATTGGTGGAGTGCAGGCCTCGTCGCTGAATTAATGTGAGGGCGTCGGCTCCACCGCATTGTGTTACGAAATCCACCGGCATCCTTGCGATGTTCGAGATCCAAGGGCTAAAGGACCGGACGAATTCGCGTCAACGCGGGTCAGCCGGAGGGTATAAAGTGAGGGTGCAATCACACGCTTGGCGAGTTCCAAGAGCCGCTGATCTCTGCCATTTTTATCCGGTATGGGCGGCTTCACCCAAGCGGCGTCATCTTGTTTTGCGGTCGAGCCTGGCCGGGATCGCATTCTTTGGCGTGGCGCAACCGGCGCTGGCTGATGAAGCGCCTGAGCAGTCGATCCTTGTCACGGGCCATGCCCTGCAAGAGCCTGGTTCGGCGATCGCCTATGACGAGCAGACGATCGAAGCGGAACGGTTGCGGACCAGCGCCTCGGGGCGGCTGGAAGATGCGCTTTCGGCAGTAGCCGGGTTCCAGCAGTTTCGGCGGTCTGACAGCCGTTCGGCCAATCCGACATCGCAGGGCGTGACGCTTCGGGCGCTCGGCGGCAACGCTTCCAGCCGCAGCCTCGTCCTGCTTGATGGGGTTCCGATGGCCGATCCCTCCTTCGGCCATGTACCGCTTTCGGCGCTCGCTCCGGAACGGTTGGCCCAGGCGCGGGTGACGCGCGGTGGCGGCGCGGGTGCCTTCGGGGCGGGGGCCGTCGCGGGAACAATCGAGCTGGACAGCGCCGGAGCAAACGAACTTGGCCTGTTCGAGGGCGAAGCGGTGGTGGACGATCGCGGCGAGACGGGGCTTTCGGGCACTTTGGCTCCCCAGCTTGGCAGTGGCTTTGCCGTCGCCTCGGCGCGGTGGGACCGGGGGCAGGGGTTCTGGACCACGCCCGAGAGCCAGCGCGTTCCCGCGTCGGTGCGTGCGGCTTACGAAAGCTGGTCGGCCAGCCTGCGCGGCGTTGCGCCGCTGACGCCCGATGTCGAGCTTCAGGCGCGCGGGATGGCCTATGACGATCATCGCACCCTGCGCTTCAGCGGTGCGAATTCGACCAGCAGCGGACAGGACGCCAGCTTGCGCCTGGTCGGGCACGGGGCCTGGCCATTCGAGCTGCTCGGCTACGTCCAGGCGCGCGATTACTCGAACGTGGTGATCAGCGCGACGAACTTCAAAAAGACGCTTGACCAGCGCGCCACCCCCTCGACCGGGTGGGGCGGCAAGGCCGAACTGCGTCCACCCGTGGGCGATGACCACACGTTGCGGCTGGGTGCGGATCTGCGCGGGGCGAACGGCACGATGTTCGAGGATGCCTACAGCACGGTGACGGGCAAGGTGACGGCGCGGCGCAGCGCAGGTGGGCGCAACGTCGATCTGGGAGTGTACGCCGAGGATGATTGGCGCATCGGCGCGCTGACCCTGACCGGCGGGGCGCGGGCCGATCGCTGGTCGATCGCCAACGGGTTCTTTCGTGAGGCCAATGCGGCCGGGGCGATCACCACGAACAACCGTTTCGTTGATCGCGCGGGCTGGGCCGGCAGCTTTCGCGGCGGGGCGCTGGTGGCATTGGGGCACGGTCTGACACTGCGCGGGTCGGCCTATTCGGGCCTGCGCCAGCCGACCCTGAACGAATTGTACCGCCCCTTCACGGTGTTTCCGGTTACGACCCGGGCCAATGCAACTCTCGGCAACGAGCGGCTGGTCGGCTTCGAGGGCGGTCTTGACTTCGCCCCGGTCGACGGACTGCGCTTTACCTTTACCGCTTTCGACAACCAGGTGCGTCACGCGATCGCCAATGTCACGATCGGCACGAATCTGCGTGAGCGGCGCAACGTCGATGCGATCCGGGCGAAGGGGGTGGAACTGGGAGCTTCGGCGCATCTTGGCACCGTAAGCTTCGATGGTTCGCTGGCCTGGACCGACGCCAAGGTCGAGGCGAGCGGCGCTTCGGCGGCGCTCAATGGCAAGCGCCCTGCGCAGACCCCCAAGCTCGCCGCCAGCGCGACCCTGGCCTGGCATCCGCACATGGGCTGGCGCATGGCGGTGACGGTCAAGCACGTCGGGATGCAGTACGAGGACGATCTCCAGATCGATACGCTTGCCGCCGCGACCACGCTCGACGCCTTTGTCGAACTGCCGTTGCGCAAGGGGGTGAGCCTTGTGCTGCGCGGCGAGAACCTGACGGACGTTGGCGTTGTTACCCGCAACGTCGCCGGTTCGATCGATCTCGGCACGCCAAGAACGCTGTGGGCCGGATTGCGCGTTGCCCTGCCGCGTTGATCGGGTACATTGGTTGCAAATCGGAACCGGAGAGAGCCCATGGCCACGCAACTCAGCGCCCACAGCCGTAACGTCGATTGCAGTGAAGCCGAATGGCAGGCCCGGCTGGAGCTGGCGGCATGCTATCGCGTGTTTGACCATTTGGGCTGGTCGGAATCGATCTACAACCACATCTCGGCCAAGGTTCCGGGCGAGGAGGGGGCTTTCCTGATCAACCCCTTCGGGTTGCTCTATTCCGAGGTCTGCGCCTCGAACCTGGTCAAGATCGACATCGACGGCAACAAGCTCGACGGCAGCGACTATCCGGTGAACCTGGCCGGCTTCGTCCAGCATTCCTATTTCCACCGCCACCTCGATTGGGCGCACGCGATCTGTCACACGCACACAACGGCGGCGATGGCGGTGTGCAGCACCGAGGCCGGGTTGCAGCCGACGAATTTCTATGCCTGCGCATTCGCGGGGCAACTGGCCTACCACGACTTCGAGGGTGTCACCGTGCGGCCCGAGGAAGGCGAGCGGCTTCTAGCCAATCTCGGCGACAAACGGGTGCTGATGCTGAGGAACCACGGACCGGTGGTGATGGGCGAAACGATCCACGAGATGTTCTTCACCCACTGGGCCCTGCAGCGCGCCTGCGAGATCCAGGTGGCGGCGCATGC
>JAGWUU010000056.1 GCA_028868335.1 Sphingomonadales bacterium
GAATTGGTGAAGCCGCCGAACACCTTGTCGGCCCACTTGCGCGTGAACCATGCCTTCGAGGTGGCGTCGGCGAATTTCTTGAACTGCCAACTGGGGCTGCCCATGTAGGTCGGCGCGCCGAAGATGATCGCGTCGGCGTTGTCGAGCCTGTCCCAGTCCTGATCGGTGATGTCGCCCTCGGCGCTGATCGCGACGAGTTCCGCTCCAGCGCCCTTGGCGACGTGTTCGGCCACCACCTTGGTATGGCCATAGCCCGAATGATAGATGACGACGGTATTGGTCATGGTATGCTGCCTTTTCGATAGTTGGTTACTAATAGAAACTAGATGACGAATCGCTACATAGGCGCTATATGAAATCTGAAAAGAGGGCACTTTCGCGAAACAAGGTTTCCGGCGGGAAACCGGCGACAGTCGCCCGGAAGGACCGACGATGAGCTACGATGTGTATGATTCCGAATGCCCGGCGCGGGCGGTGCTTGACCATGTGGGGGACAAGTGGGCCCTGCTGGTGCTGCATCGGCTGTCGCAGGGATCAACCCGCTTCAATGCGCTGCGCCGCGATATTCCCGGTCTTTCGCAAAAGGTGATGAGCCAGGTGCTCAAGCGGCTGGAGCGCGATGGCCTGATTAATCGCCAGGCCTTCCCGACTGTTCCGGTGACGGTCGAGTATTCGCTGACCGGTCTCGGCGAATGCCTGACCGCCAACGTCGGCCCGCTGCTGCGCTGGGCCGAAGCCAACATGGAACAGATCAAGGCCGCCCAGTCAGCCTATGACGCGCGGGTCGTCGAAGCGGCCTGACGTCAGCGGTGTCCTGCGACGTGCGCTGGCGGCGAACGTCGGGTTCAGTAGTGGCTCAGGCCGCCTCGTCCTGGGCGTCCATGCCATAGGCGGTGTGCAGCACGCGGACGGCGAGTTCGGTTTCGTCCTCGTCGATCAGCACCGAAACCTTGATCTCGCTTGTCGAGATCGCCTGGATGTTGATCCCGCGGTCGGCCAGCGCCCGGAACATGGTCGCGGCGACGCCGGCGTGGCTCTTCATGCCGACACCGACAACGCTGATCTTGGCAACCTTGGAATCGGTGATGATGCGGTTGTAGCCGATCGCTTCCTTCTGCGCTTCCAGCAAGGTCTGGGCGCGCAGCAGGTCGGCGCCGGGAACGGTGAAGGTCACGTCCGTCTCACCCTTGTCGCGCCCGACGTTCTGGATGATCATGTCGACGTTGATGTTCGCACCGGCGAGCGGGCCGAAGATCGTCGCCACGGCGCCCGGACGGTCAGGCACGCGGGTCAGGATGATCTTGGCCTCGTTCTTGTCGGCGGCGATGCCGGTGATCAACTGGCGTTCCATGTCCAAGTCCTCGGTTAATTTGGCAAGTTCCTCGTCGCTGACGATCAGGGTGCCTGGGATTTCGTCGGCGGGGGTGGCGTCATCGTCGATGAAGCTGGAAAGCACCTGCACGCGCACGCCTTCCTTCATCGCCAGGCCGACCGAGCGGGTCTGCAACACCTTCGAGCCGACCGAGGCAAGCTCGAGCATTTCCTCGTAGGTGACATACTTGAGCTTGCGCGCCTTGGCGACGATGCGCGGGTCGGTGGTATAGACGCCATCGACGTCGGTGTAGATGTCGCAGCGGTCTGCTCCGATCGCGGCTGCTACGGCGACGGCGGACGTGTCCGACCCACCCCGGCCCAGCGTGGTTACGCGGCCATCGGGAGAGAGGCCCTGGAAGCCCGGGATCACCGCGATCTCGCCCGCCGCCATGGAAGCGAGCAGGGCTTCGGAATCGACGTCCTCGATCCGCGCCTTGGCGTGGGCGTCATCGGTGCGAACCGGCAATTGCCAGCCAAGCCACGAGCGCGCCTTGCACCCAAGCGCCTGCAGGGTCATCGCCAGAAGGCCCGACGTGACCTGCTCTCCGCTGGCGACCACCACGTCGTATTCGGCCGGATCGTAAAGAGGGTTCGCTTCGCGCGCGAAGCCGACCAGACGGTCCGTCTCACCCGCCATGGCCGAAACGACAACCGCCACCTCGTGCCCCGCAGCCTGCTGACGGCGCACGATATTGGCGACGCGGCGGATCCGTTCCGATCCCGCCATCGAGGTGCCGCCAAACTTCATCACGATGCGGGCCACGCGCTATCCCACCTGCTCGAGCAACAAAATTACCCGCAGAACCTCTCGCCCTGCGGCGGGCGCCCTGTTAGGGATGGGGCATGGCTAATGCAAGTTCGACGACGACCATCAGGCCCGATGAAGCGGCCCATTTCGGCAAGCTTGCGGCCGATTGGTGGGATCCGCGGGGATCGTCGGCCATGCTGCACCGCCTCAACCCGATCCGACTGGCGTTTCTGCGCGAAGCGATCGACCTCCATTGGGCGAGCGATTCGCGCAGTCCCTGCCCGTTGGCGGGCAAGCGGGCGCTCGATGTCGGTTGCGGCGCGGGGTTGCTGTGCGAGCCGCTCGCCCGCCTTGGCGGCGATGTGACCGGGGTTGACGCGGCGGCCGAGAACATCGCGGCGGCGCGCGCTCATGCGGCGGGAGCCGGGCTGGCGATCGACTATCGCGCGGGAGAGATCGGCGCGCTGGATCTTGGCGCGTTCGATCTGGTCTGCTCGATGGAAGTGATCGAACACGTGGCGGACAAGGCGGCGTTCCTTGCCGCGCTTGCCGCGCGCCTCGCCCCGGGTGGATTGATGGTGCTGTCCACTCCCAACCGCACCGCGCGATCGCGGCTGCTGATGGTCGAGGCGGCGGAACGGCTCGGCATGGTTCCACGCGGGACGCACCATTGGGATGATTTCATCACCCCCGAGGAATTGCGCGAGCTGCTTGGCGATCTGGGCCTGACGATGGCGCAGCCGAAAGGAATAGCCTGGTCAGCCGGACGCGGCCTGCACCTGTCGGACGATCTGGCGCTCAACTACCTCGTTGCCGTCACCGCTCACTGACCGGGATGTGGCGGCGCGGCGGGCGCCGACGCCGAGGGTGCAGCGGGTGTCGGCGCTGCCTGGGCGGCGGGTACAGGTGCAGCCGGTGCCGGGGTCTGCGCCGGTGAGGGCGCTGCCCCGCTGGCTGGCGTCACCGGCGTCACCGGCGACGGCACGCTGACCGGCGCGCCCGGCGCAACCGGCGCGGGCTGCGGGGCCAGCTTTGCAGCGGCAGCCTTCGCGCGCGCAGCCTCGCGCGCCTTGAGCCCGTCCGCGAGGCACTGCGGCAGTTTGGACATCAGGTCGACATGGCGGCCATGCAGTTCCTCGATCGCCGCCTGGCGCTTCTCGAGATACCAGGTCCGCTCGGCCGCGTAGGGATCGGCGCAGTCCTGCTGGATCGTCGTCAGCATGTCGTCGCGTTCCAGCCGCTCGTCGATCGATTTGAGCGCGCCGCTGGTCAGGGCATAGACCGGGCGGTTGAACGGCTTGCCAGCCACGCCGGGCAGCAGCGAGAGGTCCATCACCCGCCCGATCATGTCGCGCACGGTGGTCGGGCCAAGCAGGGGAACGAACAGGAATGGGCCCGGCTTGATCCCGTAATAGCCCATCGTATAGGCGAACCCGTTGATGTGATAGGGAATCTTGAACGGCTTGCGCTTGGCCACGTCGACCAGCCCGCCCACTCCCAGCGTGGTATTGACGGTGAACCGCGTCAGGGTCTTGAAGGCCTTGCCGATCTTGAGTTGCAGCACGTCGTTCACGAAGACGATCGGTTCGGTCAGGTTGATCAGCACATTGTGCAGACCGTCCTGGACCGGCTTGGGCAGCACCTTCTGATAGCCCTTGGAAATCGGCGCCACGACCGCGGTGTCGACGGCCTGAACCACCTTGAAGCTCTCGGCATTGATTGCCTGAAGCGGGTCGCCGGGCGGCGGCTTGCCGCGCGCGGTGATCAGGATTTCGCTGCTGCCCGCCTGGCTGCTGGCCGGTGTCGGCGCCGCCGGCACAGGAACAGGCGGCGCGGCTGGCGCGGCGGCTGTCGGGGTTACAGGCGATTGGACCGGCGGGGGCTGGTCCGAAGCGGCGGCAGGCACCGCTGGCGCAACGGTCACGCCGCCAGCGGGGAGAGGCAGCGATGCGGCGGACGTGGCCGACGGCGCATCGGCCGGAAGCGGCTGGGCGCCGACCAGCGCCAGCGCGGCAAGCGACAGCGGCAGGGTCATGCCCCCGCTCCGGCGGAAGCGCATTCAAATTCACATGCAAGCATCAGGCGACCTCACGAGCGGTCTGCTTATCGCCGGAGCGTTGATAAATCCACAAGCCCGGATCGAGACAGGCGGACTTTTTTGGTCCGGTTCAGTGCCGGGCGCCATGGCGCAATCCGACGAGTATCGCGCGAACCGCCTCCGCACGCTCGTCCCAGGTGCCGCCGATCCGCTCGAACCGGACCCCGGTGCGGACCAGCACCTGCTCGGACAGATCGGCGAAGCGGCGGCGGCTGTCGGCCTCGCCAAAAAAGCGCGTTCCGTCCTCAACCCAGGGTACGTCAGCGTCGAACAGCAGGTAGAGGTCGGCCTTGGGGTAGGCCAGCAGAGCAGGCGGAATTTCCCCGAACAGCATTTCGGCCCAGGCTGCCGTCATCAACTGGTCGGTGTCGAGAATCAGCAGCGCCGGATCGCCAGCGGACGCGGCTTCGATCGCCCGCTGCTCGCCTTCGGCAATCGCCAGCAGGTCGCCCATGGTGAGGCTGGTGCCGCGTTCTTCGCAATAGGTGCGGCCGTATTCGGGGACCCAGCGAATGCCGAGTTCCCGATTCAACCGGGCGGCCAGCACTGACTTGCCGGTGCTTTCCGCGCCGTGGAAGCAGACGGTGATCACGCGATGCGATCGCGGATCTCGGCCTCGACCCACTCCTTGAGGCCGATCAGGCTCATCACCAGCATCCCGCCGTAAAGTCCCGCCGTCGGGTACAGTCCGCGATTGATGTAGAGCAGCACCGCGGCGACATCCACCGCGATCCAGATCAGCCAGTTCTCGATCCGGCGATAGCCTAGCAGAACCTGCGCGGCGACGCTGGCCCCGGCGATCGCGCTGTCGGCAAAGGGCATCGCGGCGTTGGTATAGCGGTGCATCAGCCAGCCAAGGTTGAGGCTGAGCGCGGCGGTGCAGACGATCCAGACGATCCGGCTGGGCCAGTCAAGCCAGCGGACATGGACCTGGCTTTCCTGCTCGGTCCGCGCGGCGCGGTGCCACAGGGTCCAACCCCACACGTTGGCGAGGATGAAGAAGATCTGCAGGCCGCTTTCAGCGTAGAGCCGCTTCTCGAAGAAGATGAAGACATAAAGCGATACCGAGCCAATCGCGAAGGCGAAGTTCCATTGCGAACGGAAGATCAGCAGGGCGATGTTGACGACTCCCAGGCCCGCCGCGACCCATTCAAGCAGCCACAGCGTTTCCTCGCTCAGCGTCATCGCAGGGCCTCCCCCCATTCGGCTTCCTTGAACCCCACCAGCAGCCCCTCCGGGTATTCGACGATCGGGCGCTTGATGCAGCTTGGCTGGGCCACCATCAGCGCGATCGCGCGGATCTCGTCCAGCCCCTCGCGCTCCGCTTCGGGCAGCTTGCGAAAGGTCGTCCCGGCGCGATTGAGTACCCTGTCGAGCCCGGCCGCCGCGATCCACGCCTTGAGCTTCGCCGGATCTGCACCCTCCTTCTTGTAGTCATGGAAAGTGTAGGCAAGGCCACGCGCGTCAAGCCAGGTGCGCGCCTTCTTGACCGTGTCGCAGTTGGGAATGCCGTACAGGGCAAGGCTCACGCAGACGGCCTTTCGAAGCGGTGGGTGCGGGGATTGTCAGAGGTGTAGAGCGTGTAGTCGGCATAATACGCGGCGCGGCCGCGCGCCTGGACCCGGGCATGGTCGGGGTGGCTGCCCCAGGCGCGCGCGGCCTCGGCGTCAGCCCATTCGGACAAGGCGACCACCTCGCCATCGTCGGCGACATAGCTCTTGAACGAAACGAATCCCGGTTGCGCCCGCGCCAATGCCTCCATCGCCGCGGCATCGGCCTGATAGGCTGCGTCGTCGATGTCGCTGCGCTTTCGATTGCGGAACAAAACCAAAAACATGGTCGGTTACTAGAGTGTGACACTCAAGCTCGCTAGTGGACTTTTGTAACAATCCGCGACAAAGCCGCGCAATGTCGTTCAACAGCTTTGGCCGCCTGTTCCGTTTCACCACCTGGGGCGAAAGCCACGGGCCCGCGCTGGGCGCCGTGGTCGATGGCTGCCCGCCAGGGCTGGCGCTGAACGAGGGCATGATCCAGCCGTTCCTCGACGCGCGGCGCCCCGGCCAATCGAAGTTCACCACCCAGCGGCAGGAACCCGATGCGGTGCGGATCCTCTCCGGCGTGTTCGAGGGGAGGACCACCGGCACCCCGATCTCGCTGATGATCGAGAATGTCGACCAGCGCAGCAAGGACTACAGCGAGGTCGCCAAGGCCTATCGTCCGGGCCATGCCGACTATGCCTATGACGCCAAGTACGGCTTTCGCGACTACCGCGGCGGCGGGCGATCGAGCGCGCGCGAAACCGCGGCGCGGGTCGCGGCGGGGGCGGTGGCGCGGCTGGTGATCCCCGAGGTGGCGATCATCGGCTATGTCTCCGAGATCGGCGGCGACGCGATCGAGGCGGCCAACTTTGACGTCAACGAGATTGGCCAGAACCCGTTCTTCTGCCCTGATCCGGTCGCGGCCGAGCGCTGGGAAAAGATCGTTGACGAGGCGCGGCTGGCCGGGTCCTCGGTCGGCGCGGTGGTCGAATGCGTGGCGCAAGGGGTGCCCGCGGGATGGGGCGCACCGATCTATGGCAAGCTTGATGCGGACCTTGCTGCGGGCATGATGGGGATCAACGCGGTCAAGGGCGTGGAGATCGGCGACGGGTTCGCCGCCGCACGGCTGTCCGGCGAACAGAACGCCGATCCGATGCGCCCCGGCCCCGGCGTGCCGGTGTTCACCGCCAACCATGCGGGCGGGATCGCGGGCGGGATCAGCACCGGCCAGCCGGTCAAGGTCCGCGTCGCGTTCAAGCCGACCAGCTCGATCCTGACCCCGGTGGAGACGATCGACCGCGACGGCCAGGCCGCCGAAATCCGTACCAAGGGCCGCCACGATCCCTGCGTCGGCATCCGCGGCGTGCCGGTGGTCGAGGCGATGATGGCGCTGGTGCTGGCCGATCACAAGCTGCTGCACCGCGGGCAGTGCGGGTAATGTCATCCCCGGCTTGACCGGGGATCGCGGGCCGGATCGATCCGACCTTGCATTGATGAGGCCCGCGGTCCCCGGTCAAGCCGGGGACGACGCGCTATCCTCGCAGCATCGCTCCCAGCTTGGCAGCAGCAGCGGTGATCCGCTCTGCGATCGCCTTCAGCTCGGCCTCGTCGTAGCTTTTCTCGCCCGGTTGCAACGTCACTTCGACCGCGAGGCTTTTCTGCCCTTCCGGCACGCCTTGCCCGCGAAAGTCGTCGAACAGCCGCACCGCGACGACGTTGGCCTTGTCGGCGCTGCGCACCGCGCGGACCAGATCGCCTGCCGGGAGTGCCGCGTCGACGAGGAAGGCGAAGTCGCGCTTGACCGCTTGCAGCGCGGGCGGGGCGTAATGCATGCGGGCAAAGGTCGCCGCGCCGCGCTTGCCGGGAATGGCATCGAGGAACAGCTCGACCGCGGCGACCGGAACGTCGACGTCGAAGTGCTTGAGCGTCGCCGGGTGAACCATGCCGAAGCGCGCCAGCACGGTCTTGGGGCCAAGCCGCAGTGTGGCCGACTGGCCGGGATGGAACTGCGCACCCGCCTCACCCATCACCTGCAGGTTGTCGACCGGCGCGCCAGCCTCGGCCAGCAGCGCCAGCGCTTCGGCCTTGGCGTCGAAGGCGTCGAACATCTGCGCCTTGCCCGAAGCCCAGCCGCGCGGGGTCTTTTCGCCCGCCAGCACCACGCCCAGCGTCAGCCGTTCGTCCGAATGGCCGCTTGGCCCGCGAAGGTAGCGTCGGCCAAGCTCGAACAGCCCCAGCCCGGCCGCGCCGCGATCGAGGTTGCGCCGCGCTGCCGAGAGCAGCCCCGGCAGCAGCGAGGGGCGCATCGCCTTCATCTCCTCGCTGATCGGATTGGCGAGGAGCCACAGCCCGCCGTTGCCCTCCGCGAAATGTTCGGCCTCCGCCTCGGGCAGGAAGGACCAGGTGATCGCCTCGTTCAGCCCGCGCGCAGCGACGGCGCGGCGAACCTTGCGCTCAAGGCGCTGCACCGCCGTCGCCGTGGGACGCACCACTCCGTCGGTCCGCGGCAGCGGGGTGCTGGCCACACCATCAAGGCCGTGGATGCGGACGACTTCCTCGACGATGTCGGGGGCGCCGTCCACGTCGGGACGCCAGCTCGGGGCGGTGACGTTCCACTGCGCATCGGCGGCGAAGCCCAGCGCGTGCAGGATGGCGCGTTGCTCGCCCTCGGCGATTGCCACCCCGCCCAGTGTCTCGGCCATGACCGGGTTGTAGGCGATAACCTTGGTGCCCTTGGGCGGTTCGCCCGCGCGGATCACCTCGCTCGGCTCGCCACCGCAGATCTCGACGATCAGCGTGGTCAGCAGTTCCAGCCCGGCGTCGAGGAAGGCCGGATCGACCCCGCGCTCGAAGCGCTGGCGGGCATCTGAAGTGAGGTTGAGCTTGCGCCCGGTGTCCCCGATCCGCACCGGATCGAAGTAGGCGACCTCCAGCAGCACGTCGCTCGTCGCCTCGGTGCAGCCCGAATGTTCGCCGCCCATGATCCCGGCGATGTCGTGGACGCCGTTGTCGTCCGCGATCACGGTCATCGCTGCGTCGAGCGTGTATTCCTTGCCGTTGAGCGCCAGGCAGGTCTCGCCGTCGCGGGCGCGGCGGGCGAACACCGCGCCGGAAAGCTGCGTCAGGTCATAGGCGTGGGCCGGGCGGCCATAGGCCAGCATGACGTAGTTGGTCAGATCGACCAATGCCGAGATCGGGCGCTGCCCCGCGCTCTTGAGCCGGTCCTGAATCCATTGCGGGCTGGGGCCGTTCTTCACGCCGCGAATGACCCGGCCATAGAATGCCGGGCAACCTTCGGGATCGTCGGTGCGGATCGGCATCGGGCAGGGGAAGTTGCCCGGCACCGCCTGCGCGGCGATCGGTTTCAGCGTGCCGAGCCCGGCTGCCGCCAGATCGCGGGCAATGCCGTAAACGCCCATGCAGTCGGGGCGGTTGGGGGTGATCGCTACGTCGAACACCGGATCGCTGCCGTGGTATGCGGCGAAGGCCGTGCCCACCGGGGCATCGCCGGGCAATTCGATGATCCCGTCGTGATCCTCGCCAAGTTCGAGCTCGCGGGTCGAGCACATCATGCCGTTCGATTCGACCCCGCGGATCGCCGACTTCTTGAGCTCGAACCCACCCGCCGGGACCACCGCGCCGGGCAGGCCGAGCACGCCGACGAGGCCGGCGCGGGCATTGGGCGCGCCGCAGACCACCTGGAGCGGCTGGCCCTCTCCGGTATCGACTGAAAGCACCTGAAGCTTGTCGGCATTGGGGTGGCGCTCGGCGGTCAGCACGCGCGCGACGACGAAGCCTGACAGGCGCGCAGCCGGGTCTTCGAGCGATTCGAGTTCGAGCCCGATCGCGCTAAGCTTTTCGGCGATGGCCTCGGCCGACGCTTCGGTTTCAAGGTGATCCTTGAGCCAGGAGAGCGAGAATTTCATGTGTCTGCCCTCTTTACGCCGCGGTGCCGACGCCGCCCGACAGGGTCGGGACATCGTTGGGGTTGAAGCCGTAGTGCGCCAGCCAGCGCACGTCGCCGTCGAAGAAGGCGCGCAGGTCGTCCATCCCGTATTTGAGCATGGCCAGCCGGTCGATCCCGGCACCGAAGGCGAAGCCCTGCCACTCGTCGGGATCAAGCCCTCCGGCGGCGATCACCTTGCGATTGACCATGCCGCTGCCGAGCAACTCCATCCAGCCGTGCCCCGGCGCGTCGCCGCTGCCGCCCAGCACGCGCTTGCCGTTGACGATCGCGAAGCCAACGTCGACTTCCACGGAAGGTTCGGTGAAGGGGAAATAGCTGGGGCGCAGCCGCAGCACGATGTCCTCGCGCTCGAAGAACGCCTTGAGGAATGTCTCCAGCGTCCACTTGAGGTGGCCCAGCGTGATGCCCTTGTCGATCACCAGCCCTTCGACCTGGTGGAACATCGGGGTGTGGGTGGCGTCGCTGTCAGAGCGATAGACCCGCCCCGGGGCGATGATGCGGATCGGCGCGCCGTCAGCCAGCATGGCGCGGATCTGCACCGGGCTGGTGTGAGTGCGCAGCAGCATCGCGCGGCCGTCCGCGTCCCTGTCGGGGAAATAGAAGGTATCGTGCATCGCCCGCGCCGGGTGGCTTTCGGGGATGTTGAGCGCGGTGAAGTTGTGCCAGTCGTCCTCGATCTCAGGCCCGGTGGCGACGGCAAAGCCCATGTCGGCGAAGATTTCCGCCAGCTCGTCCATCACCTGCGAAACCGGGTGGACCGAACCGCGCGCGGATTCGGGTGCGGGCAGGGTCAGGTCGACGGTTTCGCTGGCGAGCCGGGCATCGAGCGCGGCGGTTTCCAGCGCATCCTTGCGCGCGCCAAGGGCATCGCTGACCCCTTCGCGCAGCGCGTGGATTTGCGGCCCCGTGGTCTGGCGTTCCTCGGCCGACATGGCGCCCAGCGTCTTGAGAAGGCCGGAGATCGACCCCTGCTTGCCCAGAAACTCGACCCGCAGTGCCTCCAGCGCGCCCAGGTCCTGCGCGGCGGCTACGCGCGCCAGCGCCTCATCACGGGTTGCTGCATAGTCCACTGGTCCGGTCCGCTTCCTTGGTTTCAGGTTGAACGCGGGCCTTTAGCCGGGTGGGGCCGTTGCGCAAATCGGAAAAGTGCGGCGGACTTACCCTTGCCCGCGTGGCGCGCCGTCAGGCGAATCCATTGTCTGGACCGGGGCGCCGTGCAACCGGGCGCGTTCGTGCATGAAGCGTTCGAGCACGGGATGGGGTGTGGCGGCGTATTCGCGCGGGGTCGTTCCCATGAATTCATGGAAGTCGCGCACGAACTGGGCCTGGTCGTGATACTGGCTGTCGATCGCGTTGATCCACTTGAGCGAAGGATCGAGCATGAACTGCGCAAGACTGCGCATGAACCGCTGGCGGCGCAGCAATATCTTGGGCGAAAAGCCGAAGGCACGATGGCAAATCCGCTCGATCGTCCGCTGGCCCAGGCCGACGTGCCTGACCATGGAGGCGACCGTATCCACCTGCGGATTGATCAACGCCTCGTGGATGGCGATGATGCGTTCCTCGTTGTCAACCGGTTCGCCTTCAAGGCCGCGGAAGAAGGCGACGATGCGGGCAAGTTCGGCGGCCTCGTCGGGTTCGGGGCCAAAGAGGGTATCGGCCAGGGCGCGGAACGGGGCGTAGGTCGGATCGATCCGGCCATCGGTTATCAGATTGGCGTGATCGGCAGCGGATTGGCGGAGGAACCGATTCCAGCCGAGCGGAAGCAGGCCGATCCCCCAGAGCCGGCTGGCGCCCATCTGGAAATGGCAGGTCCGGCTGCTGGGCCCGGTAGCGGTGAACGGCGCATACTCCAGCCTCGGACCATCATCGAACCAGGAAACGGGACTCGCCCCGCTGAAGAATCGTAGATTCGCCCATTCGGGATGGAGCGAATCGTCGACGGTTTCGCCCTCGGGCAAGCGGATCCGGGTGATGTAAAAGGTTGTGAAGTAACGTCGCAAATCTTCCGGAGGCGGAATGAACCGTACCTCGATAGACACCTCTGACGACACCGAAGGTTGCCCCCTGTAAGTCTTATGTAAGGAATGGTGCGCGCATGTCTGATGCTTGGCAAGCGCGCAGTGTTCAGGGCCGGTGGAGGACTTGGACCGCCGCTCCCGCCGCGGCAGCCCTGGCCCGCGCCGCCGCGCGCAGCACCGGATGATCCAGCGCGGCATAGGCGCTGGGGCTCATGCCCATGAAGCGTTTGAAGTCGCGCACGAAATGGGCCTGGTCGACATAGTGCCAGTCAAGCGTGCTGATCCACGTCAGCGAGGGATCGAGCATGAACTGGGCAAGGCTGCGCAGGAAACGCTGGCGGCGCAACAGCAGCTTGGGCGAAAAGCCGAAGGCGCGCAGCGAAAGCCGTTCCAGCGATCGCGGCGACATCCCAAGGCGATCCGCCAGATCGCCGACTGTGCCCACTTCCTGATCGACCAACGCGGCGTGGGCTGCGTGGATGCGGACTTCGTCATCCGGCACGGGTCGCGCGGCAAGGTGGCCGAGCAGGAATGCGTCGATCCGTTCGGCCTCTGCCGCCGCATCGGGTGAGCCACCAAAGATCGTGTCGAGCAAGGGGGCAAGTCCGGCAAAGACCGGATCGGCCGCGCCGTCGCAGAACCTGTCGGCATAGAGTTCCGCCGAAGCATCGAACAAGCGCGCCCAGCCCAGCGGCAAGATGCCAACGCCCCACATCCGCGCCTTGCCGGTGATGAACTGCGCGCAATAGCTGGATGGGCCCGAAGCGATGAACGCGGGAGCTGGACGCAACGGCTCGCTGCCGATCCCCGCCTGCCAGGTGGGATTGCGGCAAAAGCGCATGTTGCCCCATTCGGGATGGAGCCAGTCATGCACCTGGCCGCCTTCGGGCAGGTTCACCTCGGTCAGGTAATAGGTCGAGATATAGGGGGCGAGCTGCGGGCTGGGCATGAAGAAGCGCACGGCCACCGCATCGCCGGCAAGTTGCGCCTTCATGTTCGTTTCATCCCCACGGCGTGATGCCCCCAACACCGAAACCGGCGTCAATCACCCGCACTGTTTGCCGAAGCGCGCGGCTCGCGGCAAGTGTGTTTTGGGGCACACATGATCCGGTATGGAGACAACGAAAAAGGCGCGGAAGGCAGTGCCCTCCGCGCCCTTTCAATGTCTCGTGCTTGCGCGGCTCAGGCCGGCAGCGCGGCCTTGGCCTTGGCGATCACGGCGGTAAAGACGCCGCCTTCGTTCATCGCCAGATCGGCCATCGCCTTGCGGTCAAGCTCGATGCCCGCCAGCTTGGCGCCGTGGATGAACTGCGAATAGCTCAGCCCTTCGGCGCGGACGGCGGCGTTGATGCGCTGGATCCACAGGGCGCGGAAGGTCCGCTTCTTCACCTTGCGGTCGCGATAGGCGTACTGGCCGGCCTTTTCGACGGCCTGGCGCGCAACGCGGATGGTGTTCTTGCGGCGGCCGCGATAACCCTTGGCCTGTTCCAGAATGTTCTTGTGCTTGGCGCGGGTGGTTACACCCCTTTTGACACGTGCCATACTTCAGTACTCCTAGCTCAGTTCAGCCCGTAGGGCGCCCACTTCTTGATCACCTTCGCATCGGCGTCGGAGATCACTTCAGTGCCGCGGTTCTGGCGGATGTACTTGCCGTTATGGCTGATCAGG
>JAGWUU010000325.1 GCA_028868335.1 Sphingomonadales bacterium
GGTCCACGGCGTTCTGGAGCGCTGGCATAAGGCGGGCGGCCGCGCCGGGGAACTGCGCGCCATCGCCACCGAGGAACTAGCGCAGATGCAGGCTCACCCGCTGGTGCGCAGCCTGTGGTGGCCGCGGCTTGCCCGGGCGCTTGACTGGGTCGACGCCGAAATCGCCGCGCTTGCGGCTGAGGGGCGCGCGGTCGTCGCAAGCGAGATCAAGGGCGAAATGCTGTTCGACGGGGTGCGCGTCCACGGCCGCGCCGACCGGATTGATCGCAAGTCGGACGGGACGCTGGCGGTGGTCGACTACAAGACCGGCGGTCCGCCCTCGGGCCGGATGGTCGAGCAAGGATTTGCCCTGCAACTCGGCGTGCTGGCACTGATCGCCCGCGATGGCGGCTTCCCCGGTATAGCCGGAGAGCCCGATACCTTCGAATACTGGTCGCTCGCCAAGACGCGTGACGGCGATGCATTCGGCTATCGCGCCGAACCGGTGAGGGAAGGGCAGAAGAAATCCGGCCTGCCGCGCGACGAATTCCTTGAGCGGATCGAAGCCTACCTGCGCGATGCCGTCGATCGCTGGATCAAGGGCGCGGAACCGTTCGAGGCGCGTCCCAACCCGGACATCGGCGGATACAATGACTATGACCAACTGATGCGGCTGGATGAGTGGCAGGCGCGTGGCGACGCCTGGGATGCGGTGTCGTGAGCCGACTCTATCCCCTTACCGGCGAGCAACGCCCGGCGGTCGATCCGGGCGAGGTGGTGTGGCTCTCCGCCTCGGCGGGGACGGGCAAGACCCAGGTGCTGTCTGCGCGGGTGTTGCGGCTGCTGCTGCAAGCGGGCGTCGCACCCTCGCAGATACTGTGCCTCACCTTCACCAAGGCGGGCGCGACCGAGATGGCGGCGCGGATTAACGAGGTTCTGGCGCGCTGGGTGCGCGCGGACGAGACGCAACTTGCCGCCGACCTGATGGCCATCGGCGCTGACCACGGACCCGAAACCGTGGCGCGCGCGCGAACGTTGTTCGCATCGGTGCTCGATTGTCCGGGCGGGGGGCTGAGGATCGACACGATCCATGCCTTTGCCCAGTGGCTGCTCGCCGCTTTTCCGCATGAGGCCGGGCTGCTGCCCGGCGTCAAGGCGATGGAGGACCGCGATCGCGACCTGCTGCTGCGCGAGGTTCTGGCCGACATGCTGGTCGAGGCGGAACGCAGCGGCGATGCCGCCCTGCTCGACGCCCTGGCGGACTTGTCCGTGCGTCTCGGCACCGACGCGGTGGAGGGCTACCTGTTGCGCTGCGCCGACGCACACGATGCCTGGCATGGACCCGGAGCCTGGCAACCGCCGATGGCTTCCGCCGTGCGGCGGCTGGTCGGCTTGCCCGCCGATGCCGATGCCGCCTCGGTGGCGGCCTTTTGCGGCGATGACCGCTTCGATGTCGAGGCGCTGCGCTGCTGCCATTCGGCCTATTCCCAGTGGAACGGCAAGAAGGGCGTCGAAGGCCGCGCGGTGATCGCCGATTGGCTGTCTGCGTCGCCGGTCGAGCGGCTGGAGCGCCTGCCGGCGCTGTCACGCGTGCTGTTCACCCAGAAGGACACGGTCAAGGATGTCGCCAGCCTCGAAAAGTTCGAGGAAAGCTTCGGCTTCGCGGCGGAGGCGGTGCTGGCATGTGTGCTTGCCGTGCGTGAGCGGCAGGCACTGGTTACGCTGGTCGAGTGGCTCGCGCCCGCTCTCGAACTCGGTCGCCGGTTCGCGCTCGCGTGGGACGAGGCAAAGGCGCGCGCCGGGTTCATCGACTTCGACGACCAGATTCGCCAGGCCGCGCACCTGCTCGGCAATTCGGAGCTTGCCGAATGGATCCGCTACAAGCTCGACCGGCGCTTCGATCACATCCTTGTCGACGAGGCGCAGGATACCAATGCCGCGCAGTGGCGGATCATCGATGCGCTGATCGGTGACTTTTTCAGCGGGGAGGGCGCTCACCGGGACAAGCTGCGAACCCTGTTCGTCGTGGGTGACTACAAGCAGGCGATCTTCCGCTTTCAGGGAACCAGCCCGGATAATTTCGAGGATGCGCGCAAGCGGGTGCGGATAGCCATGCGCGGGGTTGCCGATAACGTCGTTGCGCTGCGTGGCGGACGGGGATGGCGCGAGCTTCAGGAGCTGGGGCTCGGCACCAGTTTCCGCACCGCCCAGTCGGTGCTGGAATTCGTCGATCTGGCTATCGGCCGGATTGGCCATGCCAGTTTCGGCCTCTCCGAAGTGCCGCAGCGGCATCGTGGTGAGGATCGGCCTGGGCAGGTTACGCTGTGGCGCGTTGCTGGCGGCGGTGACGGCGGCGGCGCGGGCGACGAGGACGAAGGCGAGGAGGGGTGGTTCTCACGCTCTGACCGGCGGCTGGCCGACCGGCTCGCCCGGCAGGTCCGCACCTGGATCGACAAGGGCTTTCCGCTCATCAAGGGCGAGAAGCCCGGGCTGGCCCGGCGCGCAACGCCCGGCGATGTGATGGTGCTGGTGAGGAAGCGCAAGGAGCTTGCCGGGTTGATCGTCGGACGGCTCCACGCCGCCGGAGTGCCGGTCGCCGGGGTCGATCGCCTGCGCCTTGCCGCCCCGCTCGCCGTGCGCGACCTGATGGCGGCAGTGCGGTTTGTGGTGCAACCGTTCGA
>JAGWUU010000326.1 GCA_028868335.1 Sphingomonadales bacterium
CCAATGAGGGGCAGCTTCGCCACGACCACGGACCAGACCATCCATACCGAGAACGCCAACAGCAATGCCGGTATCGAAATGATCAGGTTGCGGTTGGCGATGCGGTGTCCGGTCTGTTCCCAGAAGTCGGGGTCCTCGGGCCGCCAGTCGCTGAGCACCTTGGGCGTCGCGGCAAGCGTTCCATGACGCTCTGCATCGTGGAGCCCCGCCATTTCGGGGAATTGCGGCAGTGAGCGACGATCGATGCCGCTGGCCTTCTGTTCCATCTGCCGGATCGCCAGGTGCATCCAGGCCAGCGCCACCGCGACCAGCGCGAACAGAACCGCAAAGCAGCTTGTCCAGATGCCCGTCAGGTCACTGACCGCGCCGAATATGATCGGCAGCACGAACCCACCGAGCCCACCGACAAGGCCGACCAGCCCGCCGACCGAACCGACATGGTCGGGATAGTAAACCGGAATGTGCTTAAAGACTGCCGCCTTGCCCAGCGACATGAAGAAGCCCAGCACAAAGATCGTGATGACGAAGGGCACCAGGCTCATCGAGGTGGCGAAATGGATGTCGCCCTTGATCCCGTGGATGACATAGTCGGTTGCCGGGTAGGACAGCATGAACAGCAAGATCATCGTCACGCCGAAGGTCGTGTACATGATCCTCCGTGCACCGTAGCGATCGGACAGGATGCCGCCATAAGCGCGGAACACCGAGGCTGAGAGTGAGAAGGTCGCCGCCAGCATCCCCGCGACTTTCACGTCGACGCCGTAAACCCCGATGAGGTACTTGGGCAGCCACAGCGCCAAAGCCACAAAGGCCCCGAACACGAAAAAGTAATAGAGCGAGAAGCGCCAGACCTGCTCGTTCCTCAGCGGCTCAAGTTGTTCCTTGAGGCTCTTGGGCCTTTCCCCGCTGGCGCGCCGCGCGGAGAGTTCCGGGTCATCCTTGGCGAACAGGAAGAACAGCACCGCGGTTGCGGCCAGCACCACGGCCCAGATCTGCGCCACGGCCTGCCAGCCCATCGCCACCATCACCCAGGGAGCCAGGAACTTCGTCACCGCCGCGCCGACATTGCCCATGCCGAAGAAGCCCAGGGCCGAACCTTGCTTTTCCTGCGGATACCACTTTGAAACATAGGCGATGCCCACCGCGAAGCCGCCACCGGCCAGGCCGAGGCCGAGCGCCGCGAGCAGCATCATCGGGTATGTCGTGGCGTGGCTCAGAAGTACGGTCGATGCAGCCGACGCCAGCATCGTCAGCGCGAAGACGATTCGTCCCCCGTACTGGTCGGTCCATACCCCCAGGAACAGTCGCACCAGCGATCCGGTCAATATCGGGGTGCCGACCAGCAGGCCGAACTCCGTGTCGTTGAGACCGAGCTCTTTCTTGATCTCGATCCCGATGATCGCAAAGATTGTCCAGACTGCGAAGCATATGGTGAATGCGAATGTGCTGAGACCCAGCGCGCGGTGTTGCTGTCCGGTGCTGACTGTCTGTTGAAGTGGCATGGTCCATTCCCGGCCTGTCATGTGTTCCTGCATCAGCAATGGACGGAACACGCCGCATGGGGTTGATCGTGATCAAATTGGATCTCCCCGGTAACGCAATCGGCACAGCGACCTGATATCTGGCAGGGGGTGGCGCCGATCAGATCAAGCGATCGATTGATGAACATCAAGTGAGGCGCTAGGACAGCGTAATCCCAACCAGGAGCAAGCCTGAATCGTGCGCCCCGGAGAGAAGCCTGAAATTGCCCGGCTGCCGTTGTTCGGTGAAATGCAGGAGGAGCAGCGCGAGCGGATCTTCTCGGGATCGTTCCTGCAAGTCTTTCCACCGCAGCTAACGCTGTTCGAATTGGGCCAGCACCCCGATTTCCTGCATGTGCTGGTCGACGGACTGGTCGAACTTTGTACAACCAGCGCCGGGCGCGACACCACGATGCGGATTGTCGAGCCGGTGACCAGCTTCATTCTGGCGGCGGTTGTCACCGACATGCCCTACCTGATGTCGGCCCGGACCCTGGCGCCTTCGCGGATCCTGCTGGTCCCCGCCGCGCTGGTGCGCGAGGTGGTCAAGCAGGACCACGCGCTGATGCAGGCGACGATGCGTGAACTGGCGCTGGCCTATCGCGATCTGGTCCGGGCGTTGACCGACATGAAGCTGCGCCAGTCGGCCGAGCGGCTGGGCAACCTGGTACTCCAGCAGGAGCGCCGCCAGGGCGGCACCGGAGCTGTCCAGCTCAAGGCCGAAAAGCGCCTGCTTGCTTCGCTGTTGGGGATGACGCCGGAGAACCTCTCACGCGCTTTCGGGGTGCTGGGGCAGCATGGGGTCGAGGTCGATGGCATCAACGTCCGGATCGGCGACCGCGCCGCGCTCGAAGCCTTTTCCCGCCCCGATCCGGTGCAGGACGACGACTAGGCGGCGTGGACAAATTCCGAGCAAGAACGGTGCATCCAGATCAGAAGCCCCAAATCGTGCCGCTGATCATGACACTCAGGATTATGTAGAGGAAGAAAAGCAGTAGTCCGCCGTAGAGACCGCCTGTCAGCCAAAACCACCGTGGGGACGTATCACGCATTTCTGATCGTCCATACGCGGACGGCATCCGGCCAGTTGCAAGGCCGACGTAGAGCAGCCATCCGACAATCTGCGGGATGAACAAGAA
>JAGWUU010000057.1 GCA_028868335.1 Sphingomonadales bacterium
CCGGTGGTGCCGATCGGGCTGGTTTCGGTCATGCCCCAGGCATGGGCGACATTGACGCCGGACTTCATCAGCCGTTCGAGCATGAAACGCGGCGCGGCCGATCCACCGATGATCGCATGGCGCAGGCTCGGCAGGGTCGCGCCGGTCGAATCCATGTGCTGGAAGGTTGCGAGCCAAACGGTCGGCACCCCGGCCGAATGCGTCACCTTTTCGCGGTTCATCAGGTCGCACAGCACGGCGGCATCGTTGACCGCGCTGAACACGAACTTGATCCCTCCCGCCGCACCCGACCACGGCAGGCCCCAACTTGCGGCGTGGAACATCGGCACGACCGGCAGCATCACCGTGGTCGCGTCCATGTCGAAGATCGAGGGCTGGAGGCCGGTGATCGCGTGAAGCATGGTCGAGCGATGCTCGTAAAGCACGCCCTTGGGATTGCCGGTGGTTCCGCTGGTGTAGCAGAGCATGCAGGGATCGCGCTCATCGCCTGCGGCCCACTCGGTATTGCCGTCCTCGGCCCCGATCCATTCCTCGAACTGACTGCCCGCGCTGCCATCAGCCTTGGCATCAAAGCAGACGTAATGACGGATCGTGGTCCATTTGGGCTTCATCTTCTCAACCAGCGGACCGAACGCTGCATCATAGAGCAGCACCTGATCCTCAGCGTGATTGGCGATGTATTCAAGCTGATCATCGAACAGCCGCGGGTTGATCGTGTGGAGTACCCCGCCCGCCCCGACCGCGCCATACCAGCTTACCAGGTGACGGCCGTGATTCATCGCCAGGGTAGCGATGCGATCGCCCTTCTGTATGCCCAATTTGCGCAAGGCCTGGGTCATCTTCAGCGCATCGCTGCGGACAGTCGCCCAGTTTGTGCGGGTTTCGCTGCCATCTGCCCAGCGAGTAACGATCTCGCGCAAGCCCTGTTCACGGGCGGCGTGGTCGATCAGCCGCGTTACCCGAAGATCCCAATCCTGCATGGCGCCCAGCATTTGTCTCTCCATCCATATTCACGAACGGGGTTTGCTTACTCAGGCGACCAGTCGCAGGTTAGCCGCACCCCGTCGCGCGCTCAACGACACATTGGCAAGCCCTTCGACGCTTGCCAAGCGTTCTGCGAGTTCACCGTCGATCTGGAAATCACGGCCAAGGCGAACGAGCGGTTCATTGTCACTTCCGGTGCACAGCCGGGCGATCACTTCACCTCGACCCTCGGCCCCACCAACCAACAGGGCCTTGAGGTCGTCGAAAGCCTCGGGACGCAGCACGTCGAGCTTCAATACCATGCTCGCCGCGCTCTTGACTTCGGCCAGCGGGCGCGCGCCGCGCACGGTGACGCGCGGCGGTTCTTCGGGACTTGGCGCATCAAGCTCGACCTGAAGCAGCAGGCAGGTGCCGTCCCTGGCCCATTGGATCATCGGCTCAACCAGCGATTCCTCAAAGCACGAGGCCGAGAACTGGCCCGAACTGTCGGAGAATTCGGCCATGACGAAATCGTGGCCGCGCTTGGTCTTGCGCCGCTGCACGCCCTCGACCATCGCCGCGATTACCGCCGGTTGCCGCCCGCCGCCAGGCACGCCCGTCTCCATCAGGCCCGCATAGGATCGCGCCCCATTGGCCGAGGCGATCGCGCGCCATTGCTCGACCGGGTGGGCGGCGAAGTAGAAGCCGAAGAACTCGCGCTCCTTGGCCATCTGCTCGGCGCGGCTCCACGGCTCCACCTCCGCCAACCGTAGCGCCGGAGCGGCGTGATCATCTCCTCCGAACAGGCCATGCTGCCCGGAATTGCGGGTTCGCTCCGCCTCGTCGGCGACCGCTAGCAGCATGTCCGCATTGGCCATGACCCTTGCCCGATTGTGCTCGAGGCTGTCGAACGCGCCCGCCGCGGCCAGTCCTTCCAACTGGCGGCGGTTCATCGAACCATTGGGCACGCGGCGGAACAGGTCTTCCAGGCTTTCGAACCAGCCATGCGCCTCGCGCTCGGCGACAAGCTGATCCATCGCCTTTTCACCGACGTTGCGGATACCCGCGAGGGCGTAGCGCACCGCGTAGCCCTCGTCAGTGCGCTCGACGCTGTATTCGGCCTCGGAACGGTTGATGTCCGGCCCTTCAAGCGTCACCCCGTTGCGCCGCATATCATCGACATAGACCGCCAGCTTTTCCGACTGGTGCATGTCGAAGCACATCGATGCGGCGTAGAATTCATGCGGGTAATGCGTCTTGAGCCAGGCGGTCTGGTAGGCAAGCAGGGCATAGGCTGCGGCATGGCTCTTGTTGAAGCCATAGCCCGCGAACTTGTCGATCAAGTCGAACAGTTCATTGGCCTTGGTCTTGTCGATCCCGGACACCTCCTTGCAGCCATCGACGAAGCGCTGGCGCTGGGCGTCCATCTCGGCCTGAACCTTCTTGCCCATCGCGCGGCGCAGCAGGTCGGCATCGCCCAGCGAATAGCCCGCCAGAATCTGCGCGGCTTGCATCACCTGTTCCTGATAGACGAAAACGCCGTAGGTTTCGGCGAGGATTTCTTCCAGCTTGGGGTGCGGGTATTCGATCGATTCCGCGCCGTTCTTGCGTCGTCCGAACAGCGGGATGTTGTCCATCGGACCGGGACGATAGAGCGAAACGAGCGCGATGATGTCGCCGAAATTGGTCGGCTTCACCGCCGCCAGCGTTCGCCGCATCCCTTCCGATTCAAGCTGGAACACCCCTACCGTGTCGCCTGACTGGAGCAGGCGATAGACCTGTGCATCATCCCAGGCGAGCGTCGACAGGTCGATCGCGATTTCGCGCCGCTTGAGCAGCTCGACCGCTTTCTTGAGCACAGACAAGGTCTTGAGGCCCAGGAAGTCGAACTTGATGAGGCCAGTGTCCTCGACATATTTCATGTCGAACTGCGTCACCGGCATGTCCGAACGCGGATCGCGATAAAGCGGGACAAGCTGCGCCAGCGGCCGGTCCCCGATCACCACGCCTGCCGCATGGGTGGAGGAATTGCGGTTCAGTCCTTCAAGCTGGACCGCCAGGTCGATCAGGCGATGGACCTCATCATCATTGTCGTACTCACGCTTCAGCTCGGCCACGCCGTTGAGCGCGCGCGGCAGGGTCCAGGGATCGGTCGGATGGTTGGGCACCATCTTGCAGAGACGATCGACCTGGCCATAGCTCATTTGCAGGATGCGCCCCGTGTCGCGCAGCACCGCGCGGGCCTTCAATTTGCCGAAGGTGATGATCTGGGCAACGTGATCGTGGCCGTACTTGGCCTGGACGTAGCGGATCACCTCGCCGCGACGGGTTTCGCAGAAGTCGATATCGAAGTCTGGCATCGACACGCGCTCGGGATTGAGGAAGCGTTCGAACAGCAGACCCAGCCGGAGCGGATCAAGATCGGTGATGGTCAGCGCCCAGGCGACCACCGAGCCCGCGCCCGAGCCGCGCCCCGGCCCCACCGGGATGTCGTTGTCCTTGGCCCACTTGATGAAGTCGGCCACGATCAGGAAGTAGCCGGCAAAGCCCATCTTGTTGATGATGCCGGTTTCGAAATCGAGGCGGTCGAAATAGGCTTGCCGGTCCTCGGCGGACATATCGCCATACGGTGCCAGCCGCGCTTCCAGCCCGGCGCGCGCATCCTCGATCAGCATCCGCGCTTCGCCCTCCTTGTCGCCGGCAAGGCTGGGCAGAAGCGGTTTGCGCTTGGGTGGGGCGTAGGCGCAGCGCCGCGCGACGACCAGGGTATTTGCCAGCGCCTCGGGCAGATCGGCAAACAGTTCGGCCATCATCGGCCCGGACTTGACCCAAGCCTGCGGGCTCGATCGTGGACGATCGGCGGCGTCAATATGCGTCGAATTGGCGATGCACAGCATGGCATCGTGCGCCGCGTGGAAATCGGGGGCGCCAAACATCGCCGGGTTGGTGGCGACCAACGGCAGGTTCCGCGCATAGGCGAGATCGACCAGCGCATCCTCGCAGGCGTCCTCCGCAGCGTCCCCCCGCCGGGCGATCTCTATGTAGAGCCGTCCAGGAAACAGACCCTCCAGCCGCTCGCACAGTGTGCGTGCCGCATCAACCCGGTCTTCGACCAGCAGCCGCGCGAGCGCACCTTCCCCCGCGCCGGTCAGGCAGATTAGGCCGTCACTGCGCCCCTCAAGGTCGTCCAGGGTGACATGGGGATCCAGTTCAAGCGGGCGGTCGAGGTGCGCCCTGCTGACCAGATCACACAGGTTGAGCCACCCCGTTTCGTCCTGGGTCAGCAGGGTCAACCAGTCGATAGCCTGGCTACCATCACGCCGCACCGCCAGCGCCGCGCCGACGATTGGCTGGATCCCGGTGTCACGACAGGCGGCGACGAACGACATCGCGCCGTAGAGCCCGTTGCGATCGGTCATCGCGATCGCGGGAAAGGCGCGTTCCTTGGCCAGCTTGGCAATGGCTTTGGGATCAATCGCCCCCTCGAGCATGGTGTAGCTCGAATAGACACGAAGGGGGACGAACGGTTCAAAGGCCATGACGGAACGCTATCGCTGCGGTGCCCCAGCAATCAAGGCTCTGGCGAAGCGCGCTGCGGAAAACTTCGCGCAGCGGCTCAAAGCAGCTTCTCGATATCCTTTTCAAGCCCTGCGGGTTTGTCGGTCGGGGCATAGCGTTTCACGACGTGGCCCTGGCGGTTGATCAGGAACTTGGTGAAGTTCCACTTGATCGACTTCGACCCCATCAGCCCAGGCGCTTCGCTTTTCATCCAGTCATAGAGTGGTGTCGCGCCGGGCCCGTTGACCTCGATCTTGCCCATCAGCGGGAAGCTCAATCCGAAGTTGACCTTGCAGAACTCCGCGATCTCGCCTGCGCTGCCCGGCTCCTGCCCGCCGAACTGGTTGCAGGGGAAGGCGATAACCTCAAACCCGCGATCCCGATACTTGCGCCACAATTCCTCCAGCCCATCATACTGCGGGGTGAAACCACACTTGCTGGCGGTGTTGACCACCAGGATCACCTTCCCCAGCTTGTCGGTCAGGCTGATCGACTCGCCGTTGGGCAAGGTGGCGGTGAAGTCGGCGATTGTCTTGGCGTCGCTCATTCCAGCACTCCTTCATGTAGCCTTACGACCCGATCCATCGATTGCGCCAGCCGTTCGTTGTGCGTGGCGACCAGCGCCGCGCTGCCTTGCCCGCGCACCAGTTCGAGGAACTGACCAAGCACCTTGTCGGCGGTCTGTTCGTCGAGGTTGCCAGTCGGCTCGTCTGCCAGCACCAGAGCCGGGCGGTTGGCGAGCGCACGCGCCACGGCGACGCGCTGCTGCTCGCCGCCGGAAAGCTGGCTGGGCCGGTGATCGACACGCTGGCCGAGCCCGAGCGCGTGAAGCAGTTCACCGGCACGCGCATCGGCTTCGCCCCGATCCTTGCCGGCAACAAGCTGCGGCAGCACCACATTCTCAAGCGCGCTGAAATCAGGCAGCAAGTGGTGAAACTGATAGACGAAGCCGATCCGGTCCCGACGCAATGTGGTTCGCTCGTCGCTGTCCAGCGACGTGGCTTCCATCCCGCAGATCGCGATCCGTCCACCGAACCCGCCCTCCAGTAAGCCAACCGCCTGCAATAGCGTCGACTTGCCCGAACCTGACGGCCCGAGCAGGGCGACGATCTCGCCCGGCGCCACCGACAGGTTGACCCCGCGCAACACGTCGATCCTGACCCCGCCCTGCTCGAAGCTGCGGGTCAGCAAGGTCAGCTTGACCACGTTCTCGTGCAGTTCAAGTTCATTCATAGCGCAGCACCTGGACCGGATCGGTACTCGCCGCCTTGTAGGCCGGGTAGAGCGTTGCGAGGAAGCTGAACACCAGGGCCATCACGCAGATCACGGTGATTTCCACCGGGTCGCTCCGACTCGGAAGTTCGGTAAGAAAGCGGATGGAGGGGTCCCACAGGTTCTGCCCCGTGATCTTTTCGACGAGGTGGACGATAGGCTGGCGGAAGAACAGGAATACCATGCCCAGAGCCAGTCCGGCCACAGTCCCTAGCGAGCCGATCACCAAACCGATCGTGACAAAGACCTTGAGCAACGACCGCCGCGTTGCGCCCATCGTGCGAAGGATCGCGATATCGCGGGTCTTGGCGCGGACGAGCATGATCAGGCTGGAGAGGATGTTGAACACCGCCACCAGCACGATGATCGACAGCACCACGAACATTGCCACGCGCTCCACCGCCAGCGCCTCGAACAAACTGGCGTTGATCGTTTTCCAGTCCTGGATAACGGCCTGCCCATTGAGCTTGCGCGCGACAGGCGCGAGTGTCTCCGTGACCCGGTCGGGGTCGGTCACCTGCACTTCGATCATGCCGATGGTATCGCCCGAGAGCAGCAGGGTCTGCGCATCCTCGATCGGCATGACCACGAAGCGTTCGTCATAGTCGTAGATCCCGATCTCGAAGATGGCGGCTATGTGATAGGAAATCTGCCGGGGAACCGTACCGAACGGGGTCGACTGGCCCTGCGGGTTGATGATCGAGATGTTGTCGCCCACGCGAGCGCCAAGGTTCTGGGCGAGCTGTGAGCCGATGGCCACGTTGTCGCTGCCCGGCTGCAGCCCGGCAAGCGATCCCGTTTGCACCTTGGGCGCAAGGCGCTGAATGTCTTCCTGGGTGTTGCCACGGGCGAAGATCGCCTCGACCCGTCCGTTCAGACTCCCGAGTAGAGGTTGCTCGATCAGCGGCGTGGCACGGGTAACACCGGGTGTCGCCTTGACGTCCTTCAACACTTCACGCCAGTTCTCCAGCCGTCCGCCGTAAGCCTGAACGATTGCGTGGCCGTTGAGACCGACGATCTTGTCGAACAGTTCGGCGCGAAAGCCGTTCATCACGCTCATCACGATGACCAGCGCGGCAACGCCCAGCATCACTGCCACCAGGCTGATCCCGGCGACGAGGGCAATGAACGCCTCGCCGCGCCCGGGCAGCATATAGCGCTTGGCGATGGTCCATTCGAAGGGAGAGAGGATCAAGCCGCGGCTCGCAAGGTGAGGTGAAGAGGAGCCGCCGATGTAGGGCCGGGTGGAGGCACTGGCAAGCCGCCAGCGTGCTGGTGTAGCCGCACCTCGTTCCCCGCCCGGCCTCAGATGACGAGAAGGGCTGCACGCTTGGGCTAGCGTACAGCCCTTCCCACGACCCGAAGCTTCCGCCTTCGGGGGAACCGGTTCAGTTGCGGACGGGTCGGGTCGTTTGCGGCCCACTTGCGGGGAGAATCGGGACGACAACCTTGGGCTGGTCCCCTTGCAGTGCTCCCAGGAAGCTGACGATCTTCGTTACCTCGTCATCCGACAATTGCTGCCCAAGCTGCGCCTTGCCCATGACCCGGACGGCCTCTGACAAGTCCCATACGGAACCTGTGTGGAAGTAGGGCGCGGTAAGTGTGATGTTGCGCAGGGTCGGCACCTTGAACGCGAATTCGTCCGAAACGTTGTGGGTCACGCCTTCGCGCCCCTTGTCGCCCGCGGGGCGGTATTTGTCGCCCGGCGCTTCCATCACGCCAAACTTCGCATACATCCCGCCGCCGACGTTGATGCCGTTGTGGCAAGCCGCGCAACCCTTGCCGATGAACAGCTTGAGTCCGGCCTTCTGGTCAGCGGTCAGGGCGTCGGCCTTACCGTTCAGGTACTGGTCGAACGGCGCATTGGGCGTGATCAGCGTGGTTTCGAACGCCGCGATCGCCTTCTGCGCATTCTCGATCGACACCGGGTCCCCGGCGCCCGGAAATGCCTTGGCGAACAACGGGGCATAGCCCGGGATCGACTTGAGCTGCTCGGCGACGTGCTCTTTGGGCGAGTTCATCTCGATCGGATTGACCATCGGCCCGCCGGCCTGCTCGTAGAGGTCCTTGGCCCGCCCGTCCCAGAACTGCGCGGTGTTGAACACTGCGTTGAGCACGGTTGGCGCATTGCGCCCACCCTGCTGCCACTTGTGCCCGATCGAGGTTGAGGCATCGTCGCCGCCACCAAGGCCGATGTTGTGACACGAAGCGCAGGAAAGTGCATGGCTGCCGGAAAGGCGCGGATCATGGTAGAGCATCGCGCCCAGCGCGATCTGGTCATCTGTCGCCGTGGTGCCGGGAATATCCTTCCAGCTCGCCGGGATGACCTTGAACTGGCCGCGAGCCGTTTTCATCAGCTCCTCGCTGGCCGGGGTCGTCGTCGAACCGCCGGTCTTGTCCTGCTTGCCGCACGCGACCAGCGCCAGGGCAAGAGCCGCGGCGGAGAATACGAAACCCTGTCTCATCGCGCACCTCGTTCGGCTGACGGAGACGGGCGTAGCAGCCCATACTGACAAGGCCCTGACAGGGCGACGCACAGGAACCCGGCAAAGCGCACCCTGACACCCTTGCTTTCGGGGGCCGGAAGGCCCAAATGCGCGCCCGACGGGTGCACTTGCGGGCCAGGCGAATACAGATGACCATCACCGACACCATGCGCGACAACGCGCCTTGGGACATCGACAGCGACAAACTGCGCGAAGAGTGCGGCATATTCGGGGTGATCGGCGCCTCTGATGCGGCACCCATGACCGCGCTGGGGCTGCATGCCCTGCAACACCGTGGCCAGGAAGCCTGCGGCATCGTCAGTTGGGACGGCAAGGAATTCTTCGCCCGGCGTGGCATCGGTCACGTTGCCCAGGTCTTTTCCGACAACACCATCCTTGCAGAACTGCCGGGTGCGATGGCGTCGGGCCATGTCCGCTATTCGACCACTGGCGGCCAGGGCCTGCGCAACGTCCAGCCGCTCCATGCCGACCTTGCGCGGGGCGGGTTCTCGATCGCGCACAACGGCAACATCTCCAACGCCATGCACCTCAAGCAAGAGCTGGTGAGCAAGGGCGCGATCTTCCAATCGACCTCGGATACAGAGGTGATCATCCACCTCATCGCGACCAGCCGCTATCCCACGCTGATGGATCGCCTGGTCGATGCCCTGCGCATGGTCGAGGGCGCCTATTCGCTGATCTGCATGACCCCCAAGCGGATGATCGCCTGCCGCGATCCGCTGGGCATCCGCCCGCTGGTGATGGGCCGGATCGGTGACGCCTATGTCTTTGCCAGCGAAACCGTCGCTCTCGACGTGGTCGGGGCGGAGTTCGTTCGCGAGGTCGAACCTGGCGAAATCGTCGAAGTGCGCCAGGACGGCCGGATGACGAGCCATCGCCCCTTCGGCAGCCCGCCCTCGCGCCCCTGCATCTTCGAGCATGTCTATTTCAGCCGCCCCGATTCGGTGATGGGCGGGCAGTCGGTCTATGAAGTGCGCCGCCAGATCGGCGCCGAACTGGCGATCGAGGCTCCGGTCGAAGCGGATTTGGTCGTGCCCGTGCCCGACAGCGGCGTGCCCGCCGCGATCGGCTATGCCCAGCAATCGGGGATTCCCTTTGGGCTTGGCATCATCCGCTCGCACTATGTCGGGCGGACCTTCATCCAGCCCTCGGACGGCGCGCGCCATGCCGACGTCAAGCGCAAGCACAATGCCAACCGCGCGCTTGTCGCGGGCAAGCGGATCGTGCTGATCGACGATTCGATCGTGCGCGGCACCACCTCGATGAAGATCGTGCAGATGATGCGCGATGCCGGGGCAAAGGAAGTCCACTTCCGCGTCGCCAGCCCTCCGACCAACAATTCATGCTACTATGGCGTCGATACGCCAGAACGCTCCAAGCTGCTTGCGGCACGGATGGACGTGGAGGCGATGGCCGAGTTCATCCACGCCGACAGCCTGGCTTTCGTCTCGATCGACGGCCTTTATCGCGCCGTTGGCGAAGGCAAGCGCAACGCCGCCTGTCCGCAACATTGCGACGCCTGCTTCACCGGCGACTATCCCACGCGGCTGACCGATCTGGCCGAACGTGTCGCCGATACCGACCAGCTTCCGCTGCAGGTCGGGAAGGTGGCATGAGCGAGTTCGATGGACAGGTTGCGCTGGTAACGGGGGCGAGCCAAGGCATTGGCGCTGCCGTCGCCGAAGCGCTTGCGGCGCAGGGTGCACACGTTATTCTTACCGCACGCGACACCGGGAAGCTCGAGGCGGTTGAGCAGCGGATTTTCGAAGCCGGTGGTGCGGCGACGATCGCCCCGGTCGATCTGACCGAGGCCGATTCGATTGCGCGGCTTGCCAACGCCGTCGCCGGACGCTGGCCCGCGCTTGACATCATGGTCCACGCCGCCGCGGTGCTGCCGGAACTGACCAGCGTGACCGACATCGACCAGGTGGCGCTGAGTCGCGCACTGACCGTGAACCTCCTCGCCACCCAGGCGTTGATCGCCCGGTTGGACCCGCTGCTTCGGCGCAGCAAGGACGCTCGCCTGGCGTTCCTCACAACCAGCGTCGCGACGCAGCCGCGCGCGTACTGGGGCGCCTATGCCGCGAGCAAGGCCGCGGCAGAAGTGCTGATCGACTGTTACGCGCAGGAAGTCCGCAATATTAGCAAGATACGGGTTGCCATCGTCGATCCGGGGGCGACCCGCACGGCGATGCGCGCACGCGCCTATCCCGGAGAGGACCCGCAGTCCGTCAAGGCGCCCGAGGTGGTCGCGGCCCGGCTTGCCGCGCTTCTTGGTGAACAATTTGCCAGCCCGCACCGCGAACGGGTTAACCATTCCTCATAAGAGCCGCGCAACTGCGTTGATCCATACCATGTTGAGCCTGCCGGTCGGATTTTCGACAAGCACGGCACGGATCGAGGGGCGCAACCATGAGCGACTATCTTGTGGCAAACAGGGATTCATACTTCACCGCCGCGCAGGAGGATCGCTCCGCGCCACGCACTCGCATTTCCATCCCGGCGACGATGCGCGTATCAGGTTCGCGCGGGTTCCAGACGGTCGTTCATGATCTGTCGCTCAGCGGGTTCTGCGCCGCGGCGGTCAACCGCCTGCAGCCCGGCACGGTCTGCTGGCTGACTCTGCCCGGGCTTGAAGCGCTGCAATCCGAAGTGATCTGGTGGGACAACAGCCTTGCCGGATGCGCGTTCGACCAGCTCCTCAGCCCTATCGTTCACGACAACATCGTGACCCGCTGGCGGGGCGACAGCCACTTCCGTCCGGTCGCCTGAACTCACCCCGCCCCTCGTCCGGCGCTCATGTGGACCCTGGTTTTTCGTCCTTCCCGCCAGGTCCGTAAACATGGTGTCGGGCGGGGGAGCTCAACCGACCCGGGCAGCGCCCGTCTTGACCAACGTGACCTGCGCAACATCGATCAGGCCGCTGCGAAATCCACCCTCGCAATACATCAGGTAGAAGCGCCACAGTCGAACGAAGCGTTCGTCGAACCCGGCAGGCAGCCGTCGTCCGGCCACCGCATCGTCGAACCTGTCACGCCACATACGCAGGGTTTCCGCGTAGTCATTTCCGAAATGACTGGCATCAGTCCAGTCCAGTCCCCGCTCAGCGGCCAGTCGCCTGAATGCAGCCTCGCTCACCAGCATGCCGCCGGGAAAGATGTAGGTCTGGATGAAATCCGCGCCTTGGGAATAGGCGGGAAACACCGCCTCATCGATGGCAATGAATTGCAGTGCCGCGCGCCCGCCGGGCTTCAGGTTACGCGCCAGGCAATCGAAAAACTCTGGCCAATATTCCTGCCCGACCGCCTCGACCATCTCGACGCTGACGATGGCGTCGTATGAGCCGTCGACGTCGCGATAGTCCTGTTTGCGGAAATCGATCCGGGCGCCATTGTCGCCATCACGGGTACGACAATAGGCAAGCTGCTCGTCCGACAGACTGATAGCATCGACCGACACGCCTTCCCTTGCCAGAGCAAATGCCTGCGCTCCCCAGCCACAGCCGATCTCAAGCGCCCGCCCGCCATCAGGCACGGCCGCACGGCTTACGATCGCGTTGATCTTTGCCACTTGTGCATCGTCAAGTTGGTCGAGATCTTGCTGCCTCTCGCCTGGCACTCCTGGCCCAAAGATCGCGCTGGAATAGGTCATGGTCGCGCCAAGCCACGCGCCATAGAAATCGTTACCCAGATCATAGTGCGCGTGGATGTTGCGCGCGGAACCGCTGCGAGTGTTGCGGTGCAGCCAGTGCAGGGTCTTGCCGAGCCAACGCCACGGTCCGCGCGCGCGCGCCGCATCGCCGAGGCTTGACGCGTTGGCACAGAACAGCGCGAACAGCGCCACGGGATCGGGGCTATCCCATTCGCCCGCCTCCCAACCCTGGTAGCATCCGACAGAACCTGCCGCCGCCAGACGCAGCAACGCGCGCCAGTCACGGACATCCGCCTCCGCCTCGAAGCCAGGGGCCCGCCCGCCCAGCACCCGCACCGAACCACCCGGCAGGCGCACCCTGACCGACCCGCGGGCGATGCCGGCGTCGATCTGATCGAGCAATCGGTCCAGGCGGCCGGTCCACAGCCGCGTCAGCCACGGGGGTACGCTTCCCCAGCGATCACCGCTGTTGAACAGATCCCGCCCGCGTGTTGCAGCCTGTGCCGACATGGCGCGGCTTATGGACCGGGGACTAAGCGCGGGCAATCGCCTTGCCGCCCATCATCCCCAAGCACAGCAATGAAATGGGCGTCGCGGCGCGACGCCCATTTCAACGCAAACCAAGCCGCAATCAGAACTTCACTTCGGCCTGCACGGTGAACGAACGTCCGCGCGGATCGGCAACGCGCGGCTCCCACGAGCTGCCTCCGCCGGTGTTATCGTCATAGCTGATGGAGAACGGCGGATCGGTGTTAAACAGGTTCTTCACACCAGCGGTCAGCTTGACGTTCCTGATCCCGGTATAAGCCACCGAGGTATTGTAGATGATGTAAGGGGCAACCTCATAGACGACATCACTTCGCACCGCGACACCGGCAGTCACGCCCGGAAGTACGCGGTTGACATAGCTGTCGCGGAATATCTGGCTGAGCGACAGTGCCCAGTCGGCATTGGCCCAGGTGACGAACGCGTTGTGCTTCCAGCGCAACCCAAGATCACCACTCGGCGAGAACAGGCCGCCGGGCATGGTCGTGCCAACCTTGTCGAGAAACGCGACCGAATCGACAACGCGGTCCTTCTTCTGCAGCAGATAAGTGCCGTCCATTCCGGCGCTGAGGCGCCCCCCGAACACGTTCCAGCCCATCCGCAAGGCAACGTCCACGCCTTGGGTCCTGGATTGGCCCGCGTTGGCCCAACTCAGATCAAAGCCGGTAATCGCTCCACTGGTATCGCGAATGAACCGGTCCGAGAGCGAACTGTAGTACTTTTCCAGTTCGGTGAGCGTGAATATCTGGATCGTGTTCTTGCGATTGATCATCCACCAGTCGACCGACAGGCTGAAA
>JAGWUU010000327.1 GCA_028868335.1 Sphingomonadales bacterium
CATGCCGGGCGCGCGTGGATCGCCTCGACGAAGGCGGCAAGGCGCGGAAGGTCGCGACCGAGGCCTTGCATCACCGCAACTTCAGCCGGAAAGCTGAGCATGACGTCCGCCCCGGTCCAGTCGTCGCCGACGAAATGGCCGGTCTTGCCCAGTTCGCTTTCGAGATAGGCGAAATGGCTCTGCAACTGTTCGTCGATGCGCGGCTTGAGCGGTGCGGCAGCATCGCCCAGTCGCGCCGTGTAGAGCTGGAGCAGTACCGGGAGCATCATCGATCCTTCGGCGAAATGCATGAACTGCAGGTGGCGCAAGGTCAGTTCGCGCGGCGGGGCGAACCGCCCCCGGCCATAGACGTCGATCAGGTGCTGGACGATCGCCGCCGATTCCTGGATCACGACGCCATCTTCCTCGAGCAGTGGAGACTTGCCGAGCGGATGGACGGCCTTGAGTTCCGGCGGCGCGAGATTCGTTACAGCATCGCGCTGATAGAAGCGGATGTCATAGGGAAGCTCAAGTTCCTCGAGCAGCCACAGCACCCGTTGCGAGCGGCTGTTGTTGAGGTGGTGGACGATCAGGCTCATGGCGTTTCTCCGGGCATTTGCCGCATGGTGATCCCATGGCCGTCGCGCGGCAACGAAAAACCGGCGCAGCACCCACTGGGTCGCCGCGCCGGCCTGTTTCGTGGAGGACGCCCCCTTTGGGCTAGGGGGACGGGAGCGCCCTCCGTTCAACCCCGGCGCAGAGAAAGGGCCGCGCCGGAAGTTCTCGGCAATCAGACGTCGTCGCCCGCGTCCGGACCCGCCATCATCTCGCCCGACAGACCTTCGGTCTGGCCGCGGATCGCAGCCTCCAGCCGGTCGCACATTTCGGGATTATCCTTGAGGAACTGCTTGGAGTTCTCACGCCCCTGGCCGATGCGGACGCTATCGTAGGAGAACCACGCGCCCGACTTCTCGACGATCCCGGCCTTGACGCCAAGGTCGAGGATCTCGCCAATCTTGGAGATGCCCTCGCCATACATGATGTCGAATTCAACCTGCTTGAACGGCGGGGCGACCTTGTTCTTGACCACCTTGACGCGGGTGGCATTGCCGATGATCTCGTCACGGTCCTTGATCTGCCCGGTACGGCGGATGTCGAGACGGACCGAGGCATAGAACTTGAGCGCGTTGCCCCCGGTGGTGGTTTCAGGGTTGCCGTACATGACGCCGATCTTCATGCGCACCTGGTTGATGAAGATCACCATGCAGCGCGAACGGCTGATCGAACCGGTCAGCTTGCGCAGCGCCTGGCTCATCAGGCGGGCCTGAAGCCCGACGTGGCTGTCACCCATTTCGCCTTCGATCTCGGCCCGGGGAACCAGCGCGGCGACCGAGTCTATCACCAGCACGTCGATCGCATTGGAACGGACCAGGGTATCGACGATCTCCAGCGCCTGTTCGCCAGTATCGGGCTGCGAAACGATCAGTTCATCGATGTCGACGCCCAGCTTCTTGGCATAGACCGGATCAAGCGCGTGTTCGGCATCAACGAAGGCGGCCGTGCCGCCGGACTTCTGCGCCTCGGCAATGGCGTGGAGCGCCAGCGTGGTCTTGCCCGAGCTTTCCGGCCCATAGACTTCGATCACCCGCCCGCGCGGCAGCCCGCCGATGCCGAGCGCAATGTCGAGCCCCAGCGAACCGGTTGAAATCGCCTCAACCTGCATCGTTTCCTTCGAGCCCAGCTTCATTGCCGAGCCCTTGCCAAACGCGCGGTCGATCTGCGCCAGCGCCGCTTCAAGCGCCTTCTGACGATCCATGTTATCCTTGCCTTCCTGAATCAGCTTGAGTTGCGCACCCATCGTTCGTCCCCTTTGCCTAGCAAGCCGACCCGGAAGATCAACTGCCGCCGATGTATTCCATTTGTTCTTATGGAACAAGGGGGGAACGAAAATTTCCTACATCGGCGCGGTGGCCGCGGATTCCTTGGACTTTTCCATCGAATCTATCAAGCGTTGACCAAGTTTGTTGGCCGGTTGTTCCACGAATCTCCACATGATTCGCGCCAGGGGATAAAGCAGCAGCACCTCGACAACGTAGAGCGGAACCAGCAGCATCGCCTGGGCATGAGGCACATCGGCAACCGAATGCAGCAGCCAGGCCGAAGGGCGCCAGACCAGCGCGAAGTGGACGATGTAGAGGCTGTAGCTGACCTTGCCCAAGGCGCTGAGCCACCCCCCCTCGCCCCCGCTCATGCGCAGCAGGTTGCCGAGCAGCACTGCGCCCAGCGCGGCAAAGCTTGGTATCAGGCCGAAGAACGGAGCAAGTTCCAGCCCGAGCGTCAGTGCGCAGATGCCAAACAGCAGCACCGCCAGTGGCACGTCCCGGCCCGGGCGCGGCAACATGCCGCCGCCACGCCATGCCGCGAGATACCAGCTCATTCCGGCAACAAAGACCGGCAACTGGTTAACGAACGAGCCGTAGGCAAAGCTGTTGTTGGGCAACCATGCCCCATAGAGGCTATGATAGCCGGTCTGCCAACCGAGCACGATCGCCAGGGCAGCAACCCAGGCAACGACAAGCGCGCGATTGCCCCAGCGTTGCCATGCCGCTTCGAGCGCCGGATAGAGCAACGGGAACACCACATAGAACAGCACCTCGGTGCCGATC
>JAGWUU010000328.1 GCA_028868335.1 Sphingomonadales bacterium
GCCCAGAAGCAGCCGATCAACGAATACAAGCAGGAAGCCTTCGGTCTGTTCGAGCGCATGCTCGAGGCGATCCGCGAGGACGTGTCGCGGATACTGATGAACAGCGAGCTGCGGATGCCCGAACCGGTCGAACTGCCCGACCTGCCGGATTTCCTCACCAGCCACATCGATCCGTTTACCGGCGAGAATGATGCCCAGCCATCGATACCCGGCGCGGCGACCATGATGAGCGCTCTGGGCACCAGTGCCGCCGGAGCATCCGCCGCCAGTGCGGTACTTTCTCGCCCGGGTGAGGGCGATCCCTATGCCGGCATGGGCCTGTCGCGCAACGCGCTGTGCCCCTGTGGCTCGGGCGAGAAGTACAAGCACTGCCACGGAGCGGCTTCCTGAGAATTGCCCTCCTGCTTGCGGCAGGGGGGAGGCGCGGGTAAGTGCGGGCCGGTCTTTGAGAGGAGTGGTCCGCCCGAGGCCCCTCCCGCAAGCGGGAGGGATGCATGACAGTCTGGCTACCACTGGGCTTCTTCGCCACAGCGCTGCTTTATGCCTCGGTGGGCTTTGGCGGGGGATCGACCTACAGCGCGTTGCTCGCGCTGGTCGGCTTCAACTACAAGCTGCTGCCGATCGTCAGCCTGGCCTGCAACATCCTGGTGGTGACGGGCAGCACGATCCGGTTTGCGCGCGGCGGGGTCATTCCGTGGCGCAAGGCGCTGCTGGTGTCGCTGATTGCCGCTCCGCTGGCCTTTCTTGGTGGACTGACGCCGATCAAGCAGGCAACCTTCCTGGTTGTTCTTGGCCTCAGCCTGGTCGGCGCGGGCCTCGCGCTCCTGCTTCCGCGCGCGCCCGAGGCTGAAACTCAACCCCTGCCCGCGGCGCGCTACATGGCATGGGCAGCGGCTCCGCTTGGTTATCTGGCGGGGCTGGTCGGCATCGGCGGCGGAATTTTCCTGGCTCCGTTGCTCCACCTGACGCGCTGGGCCAGGGCGCGCGAGATCGCGGCGACAACCAGCCTGTTCATCCTGATCAACTCGGTGTCGGGGCTGATCGGCCAACTCGCCAAGAACGGGCCGGAGCGCTTCGGCGAAGCCCTGGGTGGGGCGCTGCCCCTGCTGATTGCGGTTGTGCTGGGCGGACAGCTTGGCAGTGTGCTGGCGTTGCGCTTCCTGCCGGAAAAAGTGATCCGCTGGCTTACGGCGGCGCTGACGATCTGGGCGGGAAGCAGGCTTCTGCTGGGATAAAATGAAAAGCCCCGCCGGGTTGCGGCGGGGCTTTCAATGCCCGGGCGGGATGGCTCCCCGAGTAGGATTCGAACCTACGGCCAAGTGATTAACAGTCACCTACTCTACCGCTGAGCTATCGGGGAATGCTCCCCCGCCTGCGGGCAGGGGTGCGCCTATAACAGCGCTTCACCGTTTGGCAAGCGGGTCAGACCGCAAAATCGGTCAGAAATGAAATTGCTCGGCAAAGATTCGCTCTTCCAGTGTGCGGCCGGGATCGAACAGCAATTGCAACTGCTGTTCGCGCGCGACGCGGATGCGGACCGCCAGGATGTCGCGCAATTCCTTCTGGTCGGCAACGGCGGCAACCGGTCGTTTTTCGGGCTCGATGACCCGGAACTGCATTTCGTAGTGATCGGGAATAATCGCCCCGCGCCAGCGCCGCGGGCGGAACGGGCTGATCGGGGTGAGGGCCAGCATGTTCGATCCCATCGGCAGGATCGGACCGTTGGCGGAGAGGTTGTAAGCCGTCGATCCAGCAGGAGTCGCTACCAGGATACCGTCGCAATAGAGTTCGGGCAGGCGCACCTTGCCGTTGACGGAGATCTCCAGTTTGGCGGTCTGGCGGGTTTCGCGCAGCAACGATACTTCGTTGATCGCGCTGAAACTTTCCTCGGCGCCGCTGCCGGTGGTTGCGATCATCTCCAGTGGAGTGACAACCAGCGGACGCGACCGCACGATCCGTTCCTGCAGGGTCCGGCTCGACTTCGGCTTGTTCATCATGAAACCGACCGTGCCGTAATTGAGGCCATAGGCAGGGATCACGCGGCCGGTATCCAGCATGTGGTGCAGGCAATGCAGCATGTGCCCATCGCCGCCGAGCACGACGAGGACGTCGGCCTGGTCCAAAGGCACGAAATCGGCAAGTTCGCGCAAGACAGCGGCGGCTTCATGGGCGCGCTCGGTATCTGAAGGCATCAGGGCCAGGCGAGGGACTTTGCTCATTCAAAGGGCTGCATATGGCGCGCACCGGGGCTTGGCAACGCAACAATTTGGTAGGGGGCTTGGCGTTAAGGAGCAGGCGATGACCACGACTGCGATCGATGTCGGCTCAGTTGGCCGCGATGCCGTAACCGGATTACCCGGCCGCGAAGCAGCGCGCGCCCGGCTGACGGATTGGCAGGGCGAGGGCAAGGCGGTCCACGCGCTACTGCTAGGTCTGCGACGGTTTGATGCGGTAAACCTAGCATATGGCGCCGCGACAGGCGATTTCGCCCTTGCGGAAGTGGCGCAGCGACTGAAGCAGTTCGCATCCAGTGAGCTGGACGGTGCATGGCTGGCGGCGCGTATCGGTGGGGGGCAGTTCCTGTTGCTCAGCGCCGAGCCATGCAGCCGTGAACGCTGGCAGCTCGTCGC
>JAGWUU010000329.1 GCA_028868335.1 Sphingomonadales bacterium
CGGCCATGTACATGTCGACGATCTTGGGAACGTCGGTGCGGCCCTTGGCCCCGCCGAACGCGGTCCCGCGCCAGTTGCGTCCGGTGACGAGCTGGAACGGTCGGGTGCTGACTTCCCTGCCGGCCTCGGCCACGCCGATGATGATCGAGGTCCCCCAGCCGCGATGGCATGCCTCCAGCGCAGTGCGCATCACCTCGGTATTGCCGGTGGCGTCGAAGGTGTAGTCGGCGCCGCCATCGGTCATCTGGACGATCTTCGCCACGACATCCTCGCGGCTCATGCCCTTGGAATTGAGGAAGTCGGTCATGCCGAACCTGCGGCCCCATTCCTCCCTGTCAGGGTTGATGTCGACGCCGATGATCTTGTTCGCGCCGGCCAGCCGCGCACCCTGGATCACGTTGAGGCCGATCCCACCAAGGCCGAACACCACCACGTTGTCGCCCACCTGGACCTTGGCGGTGTTGATCACCGCACCGACGCCGGTGGTGACGCCGCAGCCGATATAGCAGCTCGTTTTGAACGGCGCGTCCTCGCGAATCTTGGCGACGGCGATCTCGGGCAGGACGGTAAAGTTCGAGAAGGTCGAACAGCCCATGTAGTGGAAGATCGTCTGTCCCTTGTAGCTGAACCGGCTGGTGCCATCGGGCATCAATCCCTGGCCCTGCGTTGCGCGGATCGCGGTGCACAGGTTGGTCTTGCCCGACAGGCAGCTTTTGCACTGGCGGCATTCGGGTGTGTAGAGCGGGATGACGTGGTCGCCCGGCTTGACGCTGGTGACGCCCGGCCCGACCTCGCGGACGATCCCGGCGCCCTCGTGGCCCAGCACCGATGGGAAGATGCCCTCGCTGTCGAACCCGTCGAGGGTATAGGCGTCGGTGTGGCAGATCCCGGTGGCCATGATCTCCACCAGCACTTCGCCTGGCCGTGGCCCTTCCAGATCCAGCTCGACAATCTCGAGTGGCTGCTTGGGGGCAAAAGCAACGGCGGCGCGGGTCTTCATGCGGATTTCCTCTGGCGGATCGGTTCCGTGCATCTGTGCTGTCTCGCTCCATGCTTGGCAAGGGGCGCTTCGCGGGGTAGCCAAAAGTAATGAAGACCTTGCGAGATCCTGATCGTCTGCTGACCGAAGGGCTGACCGCGATCCGCGCGCAGTTCAAGGTTCCGGCGGCTTTTCCGCCCGACGTTGATGCCGCAGCCGCAACGGCGGCGGGCCGAACGCCGGGCGAACATGCCGATCGCACCGCCATGCCGTTCGTCACGCTCGATCCGGCCAGTTCGACCGATCTTGACCAGGCTTTCACGATCGAGACAGCAGGCTCAGACCTGCTGCTGCACTATGCGATCGCGGATGTCGCGTGGTTCGTGGCCGACGACGACCCGATCGATCGCGAGGCATGGAACCGGGCAGAGACTACCTACATGCCCGATGGCAAGGCCGGGCTCTATCCGCGGATTCTCGCCGAAGGGGCGGCCAGCCTGTTGCCGGATGGGCCGCGTCCGGCGCTGATCTTCACCACGCGGGTCGCCCCCGATGGCGGCGTCAAGCTGGAGGGTGTGGAGCGCGCGGTGATCCGCAGCCGCGCCAAGCTTGCTTATGAAACGGCCACCGATGCCGAGCTTCCTGCCGGCTTTGCCGACCTTGCCGGGCGCATCGCCGCAGCCGAACAGGCGCGCGGCGCGGCCCGCGTCGACCCGCCGGAGCAGCAGGTGGAGCGCGATGCGAACGGCCACTATTCCCTGCGGCTGCGTCCGCTCGAACTGTCCGAAACACGCAATGCAGCGCTGTCGCTGGCATCGAACCTTGCGGTGGCCGATGCGCTCTATGCCGCCAAGACCGGACTGTTCCGGGTTATGGCCGGGCCCGATGATGCGGCGATCGCCCGTCTGCGCCACGTCGCCCTGGCATTGGGATTGTCATGGCCGGGGTCGGCCAGCCTTGAACAATTCGAGGCGACGCTCGACCAGACCAGGCCTGCCGAAGCCGCCTTCATGCTGGCGATTCGCCGCGCCGGGAATGGCGCGTCCTACGTTCCTTATCACGAGGGCGTTCGCCCCTGGCACGCGGCAATGGCGGCGACCTATTGCCACTCCACCGCACCGCTGCGGCGTCTGGCAGACCGTTACGTCAACCGCGCCGCGCTGGAAGTGGCGAACGGCCGCCCGGTCCCGCCGGAGGTTCAGGCGGCATTCCAGCGCCTCGGGCCGGTGATGGACAAGGCCGAAGCCCGCAACGCACAGATCGATCGTGCGGTAATCGACCTTGCGGAAACCGCGATCCTGTCGGGCGACGAGGGCAACGCATATGCAGCCGTCGTGATCGACGTGAGCGACAGCGGCGCGCGCATCCAGCTTTGCGACCTGCCGGTCGTGTCCCGGGTGGTCGCCCACGGGGTGGCGCCAGGAGACAGGATCACCGTACGGCTCGACCGTGTCGACCCGGCGCGCCGCGAACTTGGCTTCAGCCGCATAGCATGACGCAAGGGCCTGATTGGCCTTGCGCGCCTATCGCCGCTCGGCTAGTGGCGCGTTTCCCGTTTCGGCGGGATGGATGGCCCGATGGCGGAGTGGTTACGCGCCGGACTGCAAATCCGTTTACGCCGGTTCGATTCCGGCTCGGGCCTCCAACCT
>JAGWUU010000058.1 GCA_028868335.1 Sphingomonadales bacterium
TTCACCCAGATAGCCCAGCAACAGTTCGTTGCTGACCAGCTTGCGCAGCAGCGCGGCCATGCCCGAAACGAAGGGGATCGGCCACATGCGCCGATAGATCAGCCATTCGCTGATCGGCAGGGCCAGATAATAGATCGCGAAGAACACCCAGAAGCCTGCATGATGCGGCATCAGGTCAAACACCTGGTCAAGCTGAAGCTTGCGGAACTGCAACGCCACCACCACCAGCATGGCGAGCGAAACCAGCGCGCTGAACCAGCCGGCCAGGCGCGTGCGGCTCTTTTCGTCGGCAGGCGTCAGTGGCAACGGAACAGTTTTCGGCGCGGCCGTTTCAGGTGCGGCAGTGTCAGACATCAAGTCGGCCCTCTGGCTGGCAATTGGACAAGCCCGGCGCAGCCCCAGCGCCTGATGCACAGATCGTGCGGAGAAGATTTCCTCGCGTGGTCACGTAAAGGTGTTCTCGGGTTGCGCCCTTGGCAGAATTCAAAGCCCTTGGGAAGAGTCCACGCCTTGCCGCGTCATTTCCCCCCAGCTATCGCTTGGAAATGCCTGTCCTGCATATCCTCATCCCGATCCACGACTTTTCCGCCGGAGGCACCGAAGTCATAGCCTTCCGGTTGGCGGAGCAGTGGCTGGCGGCGGGGTGCCGGGTCACGATCCTTGCAGGTGCCGCCGATGGCGCCATGCGCGGGCGTGTGCCCGCCGGGGCAGAGGTGACTATCCTCCATCCGCCGGTGCAGCGCAGCACCTTTTCGCGGTTGCGGCTGGGCCCGGCGATGGTTCCCGCCCTGCGCCGAATCGCGCCGGACGTGGTGTTCATTCCGGGCAACTTCCACTTCATCCTGGCCCAGGCCTTCAGACGCGCGCTGCCCGCCACGCCGATCGTCGCCAAGATCAGCAACCCCATGCTCCCCGACACCCTGTCCGGTGCGGTACTGCGCAGCATGGGCGCCGGGCTTTTGCGGCGCTATTTCCGACCGATCGACATGGTCGTGGCGATGAACCGCGGCCTTGAGGCAGAGCACCGCCGGATGGATCCATTCGGCCAGGTCCGCACCATCACGGATCCGAACGTGCCCGACGACGCTGAGGTCATGCCCATGCGCGACCGACGCGTTGGCACGGGTCCGGTACGGCTGTTGCTGATCGGGCGGCTCGAACCGCAAAAGGACATTCCCCTCGCGCTCGCAGTCGTTGACCGGCTTCAAAAGCGGCGGCCTGCCCACCTTACCGTTCTCGGCGAAGGCTACCTGCGCGCCACGGTTGAACGCGAACGGGATCGGCTTGGCCTGGCCGGGGCGGTCGCCCTGCCCGGGTTCATTCCCGACATCGCGGCCGCGCTCGACGCGGCCGACGTGCTGTTGATCACCTCGCGCTACGAAGGCGGCCCGGCGGTGGCGGTGGAAGCTCTGGCGCGGGGACTTCCCGTTGTCAGCACCGATTGTTCGCACTTTCTGCGCGAACTGATCGTTGATCCCCGCCTCGGTCGGCTGGTTGCCGGTCGCGACCCAGCGGCGCTTGCCAACGCGATCGAGGCACAGATGGAGACGGAGCCCGCTCCGCTCGACCTGATCCGGGCAACCGTCGATCCGAGCCGCTACGGCGCGGCGGCGCGCGCCTATCTGGCGCTGTTCAACGAACTGACCGGCAACAGATCCGCATAACGCCCCGCTGGGCGGCGGCGAGCGAAGGCAGTGTAGGTCTTTTCGATACTGTCGATCAGCGCCGGGACGGTCGTGTCGCCGGGATGGACCGCGACGCGAGCGATTTGCTGGCCCTGCAAGGCATGCCGCGCAAGGCCCGCGAAGAACCGCGAGGAGAGCTGCCGTCCCTTGCTGCGGCTGGCCCAGGTCACCACCGGCCCCTTGGCCAGCACCGCGCCGTCAGAAGGCCGCCACACCCGGAAGTGATCCTCGGCGAGGGCAAAGCCGCTATCGGCCAGAGCCTCACGTGCGCCGTTGCCATAGAGCCAGGCCGGGGCGATGAAACCGGCGGCGGGGCGGCCGATGATGTCCTCGAGCAGCGCCTTGCCATCGGCCATGCGCCGGGCGGCGACCTCGCGCGGAAGGCCGAGGAATTCCCCTTCCCCGGCGGTCATGTGCTTCGCCTTGAACGAGGCCGCGCCGCTGTGCTGCGCCAGGTCCTTGTGGAACCAGCCGTGGACGAACATTTCCACCCCGGCGTCCGACCAGCCGCGCAACTTGCGCTGAAAGGCGGGCGCTTCGACCAGCGGTGCCTCGCCCCAATGGTCCGCCACCACCAGCATGGCAAATTTCGGTCCGCCAAGGATCCGCGAGAGCTGGTCGGCAAGCTGATCGACCTCGCGTTCGAAGCGCGGGCCGACATCGTGGATCGAGGCCAGGAGGAGCTTGCTCATAGCCGTGGCATCTGCTGGCTCGCGCAGTGGAAGCTGCCGCCACCGGCCAGTACCGCATCGGCGAGGATGCCCGTCACCGGGCGATCAGGGAACAGTTCCTGCACGGCTGCCACACCGTCCGCGTCATGCCGGGTGCCATAAAGCGGCACGACCACAAGGTGCGACGTGATCGCAAAGTTCATGTAGCTCGCCGGTTCGATCCGTCCTCCTGCGCTTTCAACCCGGCCGGGCGACGGGACGTCGCGGACGGTCACGCCAAAGGCCTCGACCCGTGCCCTAGCGTCGGCATAGATCGCGGCGTTGGGATCGTCGGCTCCGGTCGCGCGGGGCACGGCGAGAACATTGGGCGCAACGAACCGGGCAAGGTTGTCGACATGGCCGTCGGTATGATCGTTGATCAGCCCGTCGCCCAGCCACAAAACCCGGTCATAGCCAAGATCGCGCGCCAGCCGCGCCTCGATCTCCCCGCGCGACAAGCCGGGGTTGCGGTTGGGGTTGAGCAGGCACTGTTCGGTCGTCGCGACCAGGCCGGTGCCATCGCCATCAAGCGCCCCGCCCTCAAGGATCCAGTCTGCCGTCTTGACCGGCAGTTCCATGCTCGCCGCGAGTTCCGCGCCGATCTCCTGGTCGCCGTCCATCAGGTACTTGCCGCCCCAGCCGTTGAACCCGAAGCGCATGCCAGCCGCGTGATCCCCGTCGCGCACCACCAGCGGCCCGGTATCGCGCAGCCAGACGTCGCCATAGCGCCGCATCTCAAGCCGCACCGCTTCCGCGCACAGACTGCGCGCGCGGGCGGCATTGGCCTCATCCCGAACGATCAGCCGCACCTCCTGCCCGCTGTCCGCGACGGCATTGGCGAACGCGGCGATCTGCTCCTGCGCCAGATCGAGAAACCCCGGCCATTCCTCCGCATCGTGCGGGAAGCCGATCCAGATCAGACGCTGGGGATGCCATTCGGGGGGAAACCAGATTGTCATGCGCGGCCTAGTTGGACCCCGCCCGGCTCTTGTCGCGGATCAACCGGAATTCGTCGGTCTTGTGCCAGTTGGGCCAATCGCTGGTTTCGGCGAGGCTGCGACCGAGCGTGTAGAACAGCTTCACGTTCTGCACGGGGCCGGACCAGTCCCAGTCCTCGTGGAACTCGTCGCTGGGCTGGTGGTAGTCAGTGCTGGTGTAGGCCTCCGCCGCAGCCTGTCCGGCCGCCTTGCCGCCCTTGATCCAATCGGTGCCGCGCCCGACATCGAACATCGGCACGCCGCGCTTGGCGAAGCTGAAATGGTCCGAACGGTAGTAGTGGCCGCGCTCGGAATGCTCCTCGGGGCTTTCGTGCAGGCCCATCGCGGCCATCGCCGCCTTGAGGTAACGGGTGAGGTCCGACTTGTCTCCGCCGGTCACCTCCACGTCGCGCGCGGCGGCGCCGGGCAACAGCCCGTCCATGTTGACCCCGCCAACCGTGCGCGCCAGCGGATAGACCGGATTGCGGGCGTAGTATTCCGAACCCAGCAGCCCGGATTCCTCCAGTGTCACCGCCAGGAACACCTGGCTGCGCGCGGCAGGTCCGGCCTTGTGATTGGCCTCGGCCAGGGCGACCAGCGAGGCGACGCCGGTGGCGTTGTCGACCGCGCCATTGCAGATGTCATCGCCCTTGGCATTGGCCTGGCAGTGGCCAAGATGATCCCAATGCGCGGTGTAGAGCACGTATTCCCCGGGCCGGGTCCGGCCCGGCTGCACGCCGATGACATTGTGCGACATCGCCCGTTCGATCGTGTTGTCGAACGACAGACTGGCGGTGGCATCAAGCGGCACCGCCTTGAAGCCCTTGACCTTGGCCGCCGCGCTGAGAGCGGCAAAGTCCTGTCCGGCCGCCTTGAAGATCGCTTCGGCGACCGGCTTCTGTATCCAGCCGTTGCTCTGGGTCTGGTCCATGCCGTCGTTGGCGCTCTGGACGAACTTCTGCTTGCCCGACCAGCTCGACTGGACGACCTGCCAGCCATAGGCCGCCGGGAAGGTATCATGAACGATCAGCGCGCCCGCCGCGCCCTCCCGGGCCGCTTCCTCGAACTTGTAGGTCCAGCGGCCGTAGTAGGTCATCCGCCGCCCCTTGAAGAGGCCGGTTTCGTCAGCCTGTTCGTAGTCGGGGTCGTTGACCAGGATTACCGCGATCTTGCCCTTCATGTCCTGCCCGGCATAGTCGTTCCACCCCAGTTCGGGCGCATTGATGCCATAGCCGACGAAGACCAGCGGAGCGTCCGCAAGCTGCGTGTGCGGAACGATTCGATAGGAACCGGCCACGAAGTCCTTGCCATGGCTGAACGCCATCACCTGGCCATGGGCGCTGACCGTCAGCGGGCTGAAATTCCCGGCCTCCATTACCACGGTCGGCACGTCCTGGGTCCAGCTTCCCTTGTTGCCCGGCTTGAGTCCGGCCGCCTTGAACCGGGAAATGATCTGGGCCACGGTCTTGGTTTCCGCCGGAGTTCCCGGACCGCGCCCTTCGTAGGCATCGGACGAAAGGGTGCGGGTGACGTCCTTCAACGTCTCGACCGAAATCGGCGGAACTTTCACCGAGGGAACCGGCGGCGGGGCCTTGGCCTCGGCAGTTACCGCCCATGCGGCGAATGACACAGTTGCGAACAGGGAAATTGAGCGGGCTGCAAAGGATGGCACGGTGCATCTCCGAAATGGGGCGGGAATGACCCGGATGTGGCAGAGCCGTTACCCGGCGGCAAGGCAGGCATCGACAAACGACGTGATTCAACCGCTTGATTGCCGCGGCCCGCCAAGGCATCGCCGGACTCGATGACAGCCGACTGGACCGGAGCGCTTGACCGCGCGCGCGCAAACGCGCCCTTTCTCGCCCAGGGACTCGATCGCCTGCCCGCACTCGAGGAACTGCTGGCCGCGGGAGACGGAGAGGCGGCGCTGGCCTGGGCCAAGGAAGCTGGCCACGGAGCAGCCAACGTTGGATCGGCCCTGCGCCGCGAAAAGCTTGCCCTCGCGGTTGCCCTGGCGATCGGCGATCTTGCCGGGGCGTTCCCGTTGCTCGCCGTCACTGGCGAGCTTTCCGACTTTGCCGACCGGGCGCTCGATGCGGCGATCGCCGATGCGATCCGCGCGCGGGTGCCCGATGCCGAGCCGGCCGGGTTCATCGCTCTTGCTCTGGGAAAGCACGGCGCGCGCGAGTTGAACTACAGTTCGGACATCGACCCGATCCTGCTCTATGATCCGGCGCTGCTCCCCCGCCGCGAACGCGACGAGCCTGGGGAGGCGGCGCAGCGCGTCGCCCGCACGCTGATGCAGACGATGAGCCACGTCGACGCAGAGGGCTATGTGTTCCGCGTTGACCTGCGCCTGCGACCGGCCTCGGAAGTCAGTCCGCTGGCGATCCCGGTCGAAGCCGCGCTGACTCACTACGAAAGCTCTGCCCTCGCATGGGAGCGCGCCGCCTTCATCCGGGCGCGGGCCTGTGCGGGCGATCTGGCGGCGGGCGAGGCTTTTCTCGCAGCGATCCGTCCGTTTGTCTGGCGCAAGAGCCTCGACTTCGGGGCGATCACCGAGATCGGGCGGTTGACCCATCGCATCCGCGCCAGCCAGGCCGGACCGACGCGTCCCGGCCCCGGCTTCGACGTCAAGAAAGGACGCGGCGGAATTCGCGAGGTCGAATTCTACGCCCAGACCCACCAGTTGATCCACGGCGGCCGCAACCCGGCGCTGCGCCAGCGGCGCACCCGGGCGAGCCTCGACGCGCTGGCCGAAGCGGGGATCATCGGCGCCGATGACGCGCGGGTTCTTGGCGAAAGTTACGACCGCCTGCGCCAGGTCGAGCATCGCCTGCAAATGGTGGCAGACCAGCAGACCCACCGCCTGCCGCTCGATCCCGAAGCGCTCGATGCCGTGGCCCGGCTCGATGGCCTGGAAAGTGGCGCGGCGCTGCTGGCGGAACTTGACACCGTAACCGAAGCGGTCGGTTCGCGGTATGATCGCCTGATCGCCGAGCACGGCCACGATCCCGGCACACTCTCGCCGGTCGCCGCGCCGCAGGGCGAGGCGTTGGCGGGCGAGCTTGGCAAGCTGGGTTTCGCCGATCCCGACGCGCTTTCCGCACGTATCGAGGCGTGGCGATCGGGCAAGCTGCGCGCGCTGCGCAGCGAAGCGGCCCGCGCCGCTTTCGAGGCGATCCAGGTTCCGCTGCTCACCGCCCTCGCCTCCGCGCCCGAACCCGAGCGCGCGCTGCTCCGCTGGGAACAGTTGCTCACCAACCTGCCAAGCGCGGTAAACCTGTTTCGCCTGCTTGAAGCGCGGCCCGGCCTGCTGGAATTGCTCGCGCGGATTCTCAGCCTCGCGCCGCCGCTGGCCGATGCGCTGGCCCGCCGCGCCGACCTGCTCGATCCGCTGATCGACGCCAGCGCCTTCGACCTGCCGCCCGACGTTCCGACGCTGGCGGCCGAGCTGATCCGCGGCGAGGCTGACGACGATTACGAACGCCTGCTCAACCGGGTGCGACGCAAGGTGGGCGAACTGCGCTTCGCCCTGGGTGTCCAGCTCATCGAAGGGGTGCGCGATCCGCTTGAGATCGGAATGGGGCTGAACCGCGTGGCGGAAGCGGCGCTGGTCGTGCTGACCGATGCCACCGGCGATGAATTCGCCCGCACCCATGGCCGCATTCCCGGCAGCAACCTGCTGGCCATGGGCTATGGCCGGCTTGGCGGTGGGATGCTGACCCATGCGTCCGACCTTGACCTCGTGTTCCTGTTCAGCGGTGATCATGGTGCGGAAAGCGACGGGCGGCGTCCCCTCGGCGCCACGCTCTACTACAACCGCCTCGCCCAGCGGGTCAGCGCGGCGCTGTCGGTGCCCACCGCGGAAGGAGCGCTCTACGAGGTCGATACGCGGCTGCGGCCATCGGGCGCGCAGGGGCCGCTGGCGGTCAGCCTCGACAGCTTCGCCCGCTACCAGCGCGAATCGGCATGGACCTGGGAACACATGGCGCTCGCCCGCGCCCGGGTGCTGTTCGGACCCGATGCCGAACGGCGGGAGCTGGAAGCGATCGTTCACGCGGTCCTGACCATGCCGCGCGATCAGGTGAAGCTGCGCGCCGACGTGCTGCACATGCGCGGCGAAATGGCGCGCCACAAACCGGGCAAGGGACCGCTCGACGTCAAGCTGGCGCGCGGCGGTCTGGTCGATGTCGAGTTCATCACCCACTACCTGCAACTGCGCGAGGGCAAGGGGCTTACCCCGTACATGCCCGATGCCCTGGCACAACTCGCCGCCGCCGGGCTTGTTTCCGCGGCCTTGCGCCCGGCGCACGCCATGCTCACTCGTTTCCTGATCGCCGCGCGACTGCTCGCGCCCGATGGCGACGAGCCGCCGCCAGCCGCGCGCGCCGTGCTTGCAAAGGCGTGCCAATGCGGCGATTGGGGCAACCTGATCGAAGCGATCGACCATGCTCGCCAGACCGTCGCGGCGTGCTGGGAGCAGACCTTCGAGGAAAAGCTGGAGTTGAACCGATGAGCGCATTTCCCGGTGTGGGCGATCCCCTTCCCGACGTTGCCCTGACCAGTCCAGATGGTGGGACGGTCAAGCCGTCAGACTTTTCCGGCAGGAAGCTCGTGGTGTTCTTCTATCCCAAGGACGACACGCCGGGCTGCACCACCGAGAACCAGGACTTCACATCGCTGGCCGATGACTTTGCCAGAGCCGGGATCGCCCTGCTCGGCGTCAGCAAGGACCCGCCCACGCGCCACCAGAAGTTCATCGCCAAATACGGCCTCGCCGCCCCGCTGGCGAGCGACGCGGTCGAGGGCGGCCTGTCCGACGCACTGGGGATCTGGACCGAAAAGCAGAACTATGGCCGCGCCTACATGGGCATGGTCCGCACGACCTACCTTGTCGGCCCGGACGGACGGATCGCGCAGGTGTGGAACAAGGTGAAGGTCAAGGGCCACGCCGCCGAGGTGCTGGAAGCAGCCCAAGCCTTGTAATTCAGACGAGCATGATTCAGGCTGAGCCGTGACCTCCGTTGCGCGGGCAATCCGCGCCGCCCTGCTCGAAAGCGATCCGCGCGCCAAGGCTTTAGCCGCGCGCCGGGTCGCGCGCGACTGGACGGCCGGTCGGTTGCCGTTCGTGTTCGACGTCTCCATGCCTGACGAACCAGGCCGCCCGGCCGAGCCCGAACTGCTCCCGCCCAACCGGATGCCCAAGCGCGGCAAGGGAGGATCGGAGCGCGGACGGATCGCCCTGTGGCACGCGCTGGCGCACATCGAATTCGTCGCCATTGACCTGGCGCTCGACATGGCGGGGCGGTTCGGGGCCGAACGCGGGCCAGACTTCGTGGCGGACTTCCTGTCGGTGGCGGCGGACGAGGCGATGCATTTCGAACTGCTCGCCCGCCGGCTGCGCGCACTGGGCGGCCATTACGGCGCCCTGCCCGCTCACAATGGCCTGTGGGACGCTGCGCGCGACACCGCGCACGATTGCGCGGCCCGACTCGCCGTCGTGCCGATGGTGCTCGAGGCGCGTGGACTCGATGTCACGCCCAGCACGCTCGAACGGGTCCGGGCGGGCGGTGACGAGCGGGGAGCGCGTATTCTCCAACGAATCCTTGACGATGAAATTCGTCACGTCCGCTTCGGTTCAACACATTTCGCCGCAATTTGTGCAGAGCGTGGCGAATCCGCGGAAATCCTTTGGAAAACGCTTGTCGAACGGCACTTTCGCGGCGCTGTTAAGCCGCCGTTCAACGACTCGGCGCGCCTCGCTGCCGGTTTATCGCGTGAATGGTATGCCGGGGTTGCCTAGTTAACGATTAGGGGTCAGACCCCACCTGCAAGAGACGGCGGGGGGTCCGACCATCTCATAATTCGATCTTCCGGTGCGCTTCGCGGCGTATCGGCACGGGGGCTTAACAGCCTTTCGGGCGCAAAAAACAAGGTAGTCTTAGTGGTCGCGTTTACGATTGTTGCAAAGGCACGCATGATTGCCGGCGTAGTCGCCGGGCTTGCCAGCCTTGCTTTCACCAACCCTGCGCTGGCCAACAGCAGCGCCGCTGCTGCGGACGTTACCGCGCCGCTGCGCGCCGCTCAGGTTGCCAAGGCTCCCAATGCCGGTGGCGATGAAGAGTTTCGCCGCCTGTTCTCGAGCTGGAAGTCGCTCGACAAGGCGGGCAGTGTCACCACCAGCGCCATCGGCGCCACCACCGGGTTCCGCCCCCATGGCGTTTCGATCCCCTCGCGCATGCCGGTCAACGGCGCCGCGCTGACCAGCGGTTATGGCATGCGCTGGCACCCGGTTCTGGGTGGCCGTCGCAACCACAAGGGCGTTGACCTGGCCGAGCCGGTCGGCACGCCGGTCTATGCCACCGCCGATGGCGTGGTGAGCCGCGCTGACTGGTTCTCCAGCTATGGCCTGTTCATCAGCCTTGAACATGGCGCCGAAATCCAGACCCGCTATGGCCACCTTTCGCGGCTTAACGTCGCCGCTGGCCAGGCCGTCCACAAGGGTGACGTGATCGGCTATGTCGGCACCACCGGCCGCTCGACCGGCCCGCACCTGCACTATGAAGTGCGCGTCGCCGGCAACGCGGTAAATCCGATCCCCTACCTCCAGGGCCAGGGCCAGCCCCCAGCCCAGCTCGCCGTTGCCAGCAGCAGCGCGGCCGGAGATGGCGAGGAAGAATAAGCATATACCTCTGCGGCACCGGGCGAAGACCCGGGCCGGACTTCGGCTTTGGAGAGGAAGCTGAAAGGAAGGGCGGCGCGGCGAGCGCCGCCCTTTCCTTTTGCCCCCGCCGCCTGGGGCCAGACCCTCAAGATTCTCTTTGCCGCAATTTAATCGATCGGTTAAACGACTGGTCGACGCGGCGCGTTCGACCGCGAAAAGGAGAGAGCGAGAGGCCATGCACCCGTCTATCCACGCCCAGACCAATCCCGACAAACCCGCCGTGATCATGGGCGGAAGCGGCGAGGTGGTCACCTTCGGCGAACTCGACAAGCGCTCCAACCGCGTGGCGCAACTGATCCGCAAGCACGGCATCGATATTGGCGACACGATCGCGATCTGCATGGAAAACCACCCCTGGTATCACGCCGTGGCCTGGGGTGCGCAGCGCGCCGGGGTTCACTACGTCTGCATCTCCAGCCGCCTGACCGCTCCTGAAGTCGCCTATATCCTCGAGGACAGCGGCGCCCGGCTGCTGTTCGGCTCCGCCTATGTCGGCGCGACGCTGGACGAGGTGGCCAAACTTCTGCCCAACCTGCCGCAACTGCGCTTCGACACCAGCGGCGATCTCAGCGCCCAAGCGGCCCTTGCCGCCGTGCCGGATACCCCCATCGCCGACGAACGCGCCGGGGTCGACATGCTCTATTCCTCAGGCACCACCGGGCGGCCCAAAGGCGTGAAGATCCCGCTACCCGAAGACCCCGACATCGCCCAGGCCAACGCCTTGCTGGCGATGACGACGATGGCTTTCGGGATCAGCGGCGATTCGATCTACCTCTCCCCCGCGCCGCTCTACCACGCCGCGCCGCTGCGCTGGTCGATGACGATCCAGAAGCTGGGCGGAACCGTGGTGATCATGGAAAAGTTCGATCCCGAAGCTGCGCTCGGCCTCATCGAGAAGTACAGGATTACCGACAGCCAATGGGTGCCGACCCATTTCGTGCGGATGCTCAAGCTGCCCGTGGAGGTGCGCGGCAGGTACGATACCTCGACCCTCAAATGTGCGATCCATGCCGCCGCGCCCTGTCCGGTGCCGGTCAAGCAGGCGATGATCGACTGGTGGGGGCCCGTCCTCTACGAATACTACGCCGGGACCGAGGGCAACGGCTTCACTTTCATCACCAGCCCGGAATGGCTCCAGCGCCCCGGATCGGTTGGTCGGGCGCTGACCGGGGTTGTCCGGGTCTGCGACGAGAACGGCGATGAAGTGCCGCGCGGAACCGAAGGCCAGATCTTCTTCGAGCCGACCGAGGGCAGCGTACCCTTCGAATACCACAACGATCCGGTAAAAACCGCCGAAAGCCGCAACAAGCACGGCTGGACCAGCCTGGGCGATGTCGGCTACCAGGATGAGGAAGGATACGTTTTCCTAACCGACCGCAAGAGCTTCATGATTATCGCGGGCGGGGTCAACATCTACCCGCAGGAAATCGAGAACCTGCTGGTCCTCCACCCCAAGGTTACCGATGCGGCGGTGATCGGCGCGCCCGATCCCGACATGGGAGAAAAGGTGGTCGCCGTGATCCAGCCCGCCGCCATGACCGAGGCCGGCCCGGCGCTGGCCGAGGAACTGATGGCCTGGCTTGCCCCGCAGCTCAGCCGCGTGAAGATGCCCCGCCAGATCGACTTTCGCGAGGAACTGCCGCGCGAACAGACCGGCAAGCTCTACAAGCGCCTGCTGCGCGACGAATACAAGGCAGCCTACGAAAAGGCGACGGGCGCTGCCTGAGCAGCGCAATCGCCCGATCCGCGCTACGCCCGAAAAGAAAGAGGCGGCCCGGACAGGGGGGTGCCGGGCCGCCTCTCAAACAGGACCTGCAAAGGCATTCGCCTCGCCCCGCGCCACGGCATGTCTAACCCCGTGATGAACGGGAAGCCGTGGGTGCGGGGGTAAGGTCGTCGGTTCTCAGCGCTTGCAAGCCTGCTTGTTCTGATTGCCGGGGAGGTCGCAGTTGTAGGTCACGATCTTTCCGTTCGAAAGCCGGGCCTGGACCATGCGGCCGGTTGCGGCCTTGCGGGCCGGAGCGGCCTTGGCGGGAGCAGCCTTGGCCGGCGCAGCCTTCGCCGCGACAGGGGTGGGCTTGGCCGGTACGGCCTTGGTCGCGACAGGGGTAGGCTTGGCCGGAGTTGCCTTGGGGGCAGGCTTCGCAGCAGGCTTCGCGGCGGCAGCCTTGGCGGGCGTGGTGGCCTTGGCCTTCGTCGTGGCGGCAGACTTTGTCGCCTTCGCCTTGGTGGCGGCGGCCTTGGCCGGAGCCTTGGCAGCGGTCGCGGCGAGCGTGGGCGCGGCAAAGCCGAGCGACGCTGCGGCGGCGATGCCGATCAGTCGGGCGAGCGGGTTGAGAGTCATTGCATTTCGTCCTTTCGCGTCGTTCGTGCTGGAAGGGCCAGCTCCCCATGCACCCAACAGGTTGAGGTGGGCTGTGCATCGGTCTGCCATATGTGGGCCGGACAGGCAAACCGCGCAATGTCCAGCGGATTACATTGCCGTCATTTGGGCCGTCATTTGGGCCGTCATTTGGGCGGCCATTTGGCAGCGCTGCGGGAATGACCGATATTTCATCTTGCAGCCAGTTGCACGTCGCGCATTCATGTTAGGGTCAGGGGGCGCAACCGAGGCCCAATTCATGTCCCAGAAGATCCTAGTCATCGAAGACGATCGCCGCACGGCTGACTTTCTCTGCAAGGGCCTGAGCGATGCCGGTTACGTCGCCGACCGCGCCGCCGACGGACGTGACGGCCTGTTCCTGGCAACCGACGGCAGCTACGATGCGATCGTGCTGGACAGGATGTTGCCAGGCATGGACGGCATGGCGGTGCTCGCCGCGCTGCGTGCGGCCAAGGTGCCGACCCCGGTGCTGATCCTCTCCTCGCTGGGCACCGTCGATGCCCGGGTGGAGGGACTGACTTCGGGCGCCGACGATTACCTGTCCAAGCCCTTCGCCTTTTCCGAACTGCTGGCGCGGCTGAAGCTGCTGATGTCCCGCATGGTCCAGGTTGCCCCCGCAGTCGAAACCACGCTGGCCTGCGACGATCTGGAAATGAACCTGCTCAACCGCCGGGT
>JAGWUU010000330.1 GCA_028868335.1 Sphingomonadales bacterium
TGCGCCCCGAGCCTGCCATGTAGATGCCGCAGTCGGTGCGCAGCTTGAGGATCTGTTCGCCGCTCAGCGGAACAATCGAGAACAGCCCGCTCTGCCCGCCAAGCGCGGCGAAATCTACCCCGCCGACCTTGCCGGCATCGGCCAGCCGCGCCCGCACCTGGGTCATCCGGACGCGCATGGTATCGAGTTCATCGAGCCACATCTGCGTCAGTCCCGCATCCTCGAGGATCAGGCGAACCGCCGCCGCGCCATGATCGGGCGGCATCGACCACGCGGCACGCGCCAGAGCGTACCCGTTCGACAGCACCGCGCCAAGCTGAGCCGGGTCCTCCACCATGGCATAGACCGCGCCAACGCGGTCACGGTACATGCCGAAGTTCTTGTCGCACGAATAGGCGATCAGCGCCTCTGGCACCGAAGCCAGGACCTTGCGCACGCCATAGGCGTCTTCTTCCATGCCCTTGCCAAGCCCTTGGTAGGCAAGGTCGAGGATGGGCAGCAGGCCCTTGGTGGCGATCAGGCCGGCGATTTCGTCCCAGTCCGCGGGGCTGTAGTCGATGCCCGTGGGGTTGTGGCAGCAGCCGTGAAGCAGGATGGCATCGCTCGGCTGAGCCTCGGCAATCGCGGCGCGCAGGGCGTCCATGTCGACCACGCCGTCGGTGGTGGCGTGGTTGAAGCTCTTCAGCGAAACGCCAAGGTCGGCGAAGATCTGGGCATGGTTCGGCCAGCTCGGCAGGCCCATCCAGATATTCTGCACGCCCGCCTTCTTCGCCAGCGCCACGGCCAGCCGCACCCCGCCGGTGCCGCCCGGGGTCTGCATCCCGTCAATCCGGCCACCCTTGGTCGGATCGTCCTTGCCGAACACATAGGGCATCAGCGCGTGGACAAAGCCCATGTCGCCTTCGGGGCCGAGATAGGCCTTGGAATTCTGGGTATCGACCAGCTTCTGCTCCGCCGCCTTGATCGCACCGAACACCGGCGTATCGCCCTGCCCGGTGCGATAGACGCCGACACCCAGATCGATCTTGTCGGTACGGGGATCGTCGTTGTGGAGCTTGATCAGCGCGAGCAGCGCATCGGCGGGCTGTTGGGGAAGGGAGCTGAGCATGATGGCGCGGCCCTTAGACCCGAGGCGGGATTCGGGACAAGGGCAAATCGGCGCGATCAGGCGGGTTTTACGCCATGTTCGGTGTCGGAACGTCCGGCGCCGAGCCGCTGCCATACCCGCCACGCCATCCACAGGCAGACCAATGGAGTGAGGTTGACGTGAAGCGGCAGCGCCAGCGCCCGGGCCAGCGCGGGGGCAAGGTAGAGCGCGACGATCTCCAGCCGCGCGAACCGATGACCCGGAGCGCGGGCAGCCTCGGCGGCCAGCCACAGCGTCGGCACGGCGAGAAACGGCAAATCGTAGTTGAACAGATAAGGCGTCGCCAACGGGGTGAGCGCGAACAGCAACGCAAACTGGGCGGGAAGCGCGTCGCGCCGGGACCAGCCGCACCACACCACTGTCACCGCGCCAAAGCTCGCCGCGGCCTGCGCCGCCATGGCGACCGGCGGCAGCCCCCAGGCACGGAATTGCGCATAGACCGTCGCCTGACGCCAGAAGAACACCGGATCGTTTCCGGCCATCAGTTGCCGACTGACCTCCCAGCTCTTGTGATAGGCAAGCATGGTGTCAGTCCCCAGCAGCCCCCAGGCAAGGCCAAGGCACAGCGCCACACCCGCCACCGCTCCGGCAATGGCGCGCCAATGCCGTCCGGCGACCAGCGCGAAGGGGAACAGCACCGCGAGCTGCGGCTTGATCACGAGCGCGCCCAGGCACAAGCCGGCCAGCCACGGTCTGCGTTCCAGCAACCGGGCGACCACGGCCTGCAAGGCGCTGGTGACGAAGCCCGTCTGCGCATGGGTCGCCGCCAGCAGAGCGCCGGGATAGGCGGCAAGCGGCCAGCCCATGCGCGGCGTCAGCGGACGGGTGACGGTCAGCCAGAAAAGGTAGGTCCCCACCACCCAGGCGATCCACGCCGACGGATAGGAAAGGAACCCCAGCGGCCACAAGGCCAGCAGGAAGGGCGGCGGGTTGACGTAGGCAAAGACGTCGCCATGCATCACCACCGCCTGCTGTTTCGCGGTAGCAGCCAGATCGTATGCCGCGGCGGGCATTCCTGCGAGCGTCAACTTGCCCGCCGACCAGAAGGCGAGGAAATCGCTTCCCGGCAGCGTCAGCGCCTTGCGCCAGGCAAACCCCGTCGCGATCACCGAGACGAGCAGCAGCATCCGCGCGTAGCCGCGCAGGCGCCACCCGTTCAACCAGCCGAGTTCAAGGAACCGCCCCGCCGTCATGCCTGTGCCCCGCCCCCCGTTGGCGGCGCTGGCCCTACCCGTTCGTCAGAACGGCAACCAACGCTGCTTCTGCGAGAACTTCATGTACCCGGCATTGATCCCCAGTCGCAGCCCCACGCCCGCGCGCACAGGGATCAGCACGATGTCGCCGCGGCGCATGTAGCTCGCGTTGAATCCGCCGACCAGATAGGCCTGCCCCTCACCTGCCGGGAAGCGCTTGTAGAGATCGTCGGTGTTGTAGAGGTTATAGACC
>JAGWUU010000331.1 GCA_028868335.1 Sphingomonadales bacterium
TCGATTTCCAGCACCAGCGTGTCGCCTTCCTTGCCCCAGGTGGAGCGGGTTTCAAACACGGTGCCGTCGGTCATCTGCACCTTGATCATGTGATAGTCGGGATGGATCTCGGACTTCATCGAACTGTACCTTCACTATGGCCGGTTCCGACCGGCCTGAAATGGAAGCGGCGCGCATAGACAGCTATTGCGTGGAAATCAAGCCACGCCGCATTCGGACGAGGCTGCCGGGCAAGCGATTCAACCTTGCGGCGGATCGGCCACCATCGCCGTGAACTGCACCTCGCAGGTGACCTTGCCCTCGATCGAAGCCTTGCCCCAGAACTTGCAGACCCGGGTGCGCTTCTGGACGAAGCCGACTTCGAGATCGAGCAGGACGCCCGGTTCAACCGGCGCGCGGAACTTGGCTTCGTCGATCGACATGAAATAGACCAGCTTGCCCGAGCCAGCTAGTTCGAGCGTCTCGATCGCCAGGATCGCCGCGGTTTGCGCCAGCGCCTCGATCTGCAGTACGCCCGGCATGATCGGACGACCGGGGAAATGCCCCTGGAAGAACTGCTCGTTGAAGGTAACGCCCTTCACCGCGTGAATGCGCTCACCGATTTCCAGCGACTTGACGCGATCGACCAGCAGCAGCGGATAGCGGTGCGGCAGCGCGTTCAGGATCTTCTGGATGTCGTATGCGGGAGCGGCCGAAGCCGCTCCCTTGTCTGTGGTCTCGACAGTCATCGTCGCCCCCTTGGCCGCCTTAGCGGCTATCGGGCTGCGGGCCGGCGGGCTTTGTCGCCGGACGGGGCGCGGGAGCGCTGGCGCCAGCCTGCTGCGCGGCCTGCTGGGCACGGGCTTCGCGGATCTGGCGCGGTTCCCACCCGGCGGGCGGGGTCAGCGTGGCGTTCGGGATGGCCGTGTTGAGTTCATTCACGATGTCCTGATTGAGATCGTAGGCCGCTGCCGTCGTGAGGATCACCGACTGGGGCGAAAGCAGCAAGGTCACATTCTTGCGCGCCATCACCGCCTTGACCGCCTGGTCCAGCTTTTCCTCAACCTGTTCCTTCACGTATTCCTGCGAATAGGCGACAGGCTTGATGATGGTGTTGAGTTCGGCCTTGCCGGTTTCCTGAAGCTTCTGGATCGCAGCGGCCTGTTGCTGCAACGCGGTCTGGCTTGCGCCGGGAGCCTGCGCGTCCTTCTGGAGCTTCTGGCTCATGGCCTGAAGCTGGGCCTGGAGGGCCTGACCGCGCGCTTGGTACTGGTCGATCGTCGCCTTGTAGGTCACCGGGCGCTGCTGGTCGCCAACGCGAACGGCATTGGTGTTGAGCAGCACTGCCTCGAGATCGGCAATGCCCAGGCCCGGAACGATCGGACCGGCGCTGCTGGCGACGGTCGGCGCCGGGGTAACTTCCGGGGCGGGCTTGTCCTTGGCCAGCGCAGGCTGCGCGGCAAGCGCCAGAACCAGGCCAGCGCCAAGAAGCGATTTGTGGAAGATAGTCATCAGAATTGGGTTCCTACGTTAAAGGTAAAGCTCTTGGTATCGTCGCCCTTGGCCTTGAGCAGGGTCTTGGCGAAGTCGATTCGGAAGGGACCGAACGGCGAATTCCAGTTTACACCGATGCCGACCGAGATGCGCGGCTTCATGGTGTTGCCGAAGAAGAAGTCCTGGAACGCCGGGTAGTAGCTGCCAAGCGCGGTAACTCCGTCACCGGTTGCGGTGCAGGTCGTCGGCAGGGTTGGCGTCGTCGCGCTCGAAATGGTGGTGGAGGTGCCGTTGCAGATCTGCGCGTAGGTGGGCACGCCCGAGGCATCGCGCGACGGGAAGAACAGGGTGTTCTGGATCAGCACCGATTCAAGCTTCGGCGTGGTCACGCTCCAGACGGCGCCCGCGTCCATGAAGATCGACGGACGCAGCCCCATGTCCTTGGCGCCCGCGCCCAGCGGGATTTCGAGTTCGGCGCGCGCCAGATAGTAATACCGGCCGCCCAGCGAATCGTCCTGCCAGGTGTTGCGGGCCTGGTTGACCACGTCCGGGCTGAGGAGATTGTAGCCCGATCCGCAGGTCGCGCCTTGCGATGAGATGATCCGGTCCGACGCGGTTCCGGCAGTCGTATCCGCCGGCTTGAAGCAAACGTAGTTCTGCCCGTCGATCACGCCATCGCCGTTGCTGTCGGTGAAGTACTTGCGCACGACGCGCGGGCCTACGCCGCGAATGTCGAAGCCGCGGATGGTCGGCTCGCCAAGGTAGAACCGGTCGGTCAGGAACACGGCGTCGATGCCGTTGACGGGATCGTTCTTGCGTCCCAGCGATGCGATGATCCCGCCCTCGCCGCGCAGCGAGAAGATGAAGCCCTTGTGCAACGGCCAGTACTTGGCCGCGTTAAGCCTCAGCCGCGCGTATTTGACCGAACCGCCCAGCCCTGCGAACTCTCCGGTGATCGAGGCCGAATTGCCGCGCGTCGGATGCACGCGGTTGTCGAGCGTGTCGTAGATCAGCGAAAGGCCCAGCATCGAAGTTGTGCGCTTGCCGATCGCGTCGCACAGGTAACGCCCGGCGATGATCGGATCGCACTGCGCCGGTGTGCCGAGACGTT
>JAGWUU010000332.1 GCA_028868335.1 Sphingomonadales bacterium
TCGGCGTTAACGACGTCCATTGCGATCGGCACGTCGTTGACGTTCTGGCTGCGGTTTTGCGCGGTCACCACGATTTCGGTGCCGGCAGCCTGATCGTCCGCGGGTGCAACCTGCGCGAGGGCGGGGGCGGAAAAGGCGATCGTGCAGGCACCGGCCAACAGGATCTGGCGAATTGAAGGTGTGTTCATGGCGGAAAATCCTCCCCTTGTCCCGATCTCCCGCGGATTCCGAAGCGCGGTACGATCAAATTAGAATTATTAAAACTAGAATGGATATTTCATATATTGCCGTGACGATGTCAAGCCCGGTGCATTGAAAGTGCCGATTGACCGCCATCCACCAAATCGATGGATCGCCGCTGGATCAGGCTTCCTGCGCCATGAACAGGCCTGGATTGGGCTCGGGCTGTGGCATGGTCTGTGGTCCGCCGACTCCGATCCCCCATTGGTCCATCACCAGCGGTGCCGGGGTGAAGACCTGGGCGACATGGTGGTCGAAATCGACCTCCTCCAACTCGGCGGTGTATTCCACAGCAAAGCCGCCGGGGGTGAGGAAATAGCTGAAGGCGTTGTTGCCCGCGGTGTGGCGGCCCGGTCCCCATTGGATCGGCGTGCCCTTGACCTTGAGACGGTGCGCTCCTCGCATCATTCCGTCGATGCCGGTCATGTCATAGGCGACGTGGTTGAGGCACGGCGGTCCCGGCAAAATGGCGATGCGGTGGTGCGCGGAATTGCAGCGCAGGAAACCCATGAAGTCGCCCAGCCAGTCCGAAACCCGAAAGCCCAGCACGTCGCAGAACCAGGTCACAAGCGCCCGGTGATCGGGCGAGTGGAACACGATGTGGCTGATCTTGACCGGCAACCCGTCCCAGCGCTCCACCCGCGCGCTTATGCCGCGCGCGACGTCGCTGGAAATCTCGAACTGCAAGCCGTCAGGGGTGAAAAACCGGAAGCCGTATCCGCCCCCGGGCGTCGTCTGGTCGTGCGGTTCGTGGACGATCCGTGCGCCCGATGCCCGCACCCGGTCGCACAGCGCATCGACATCGGCGCGACTGTCCGCGGCGAGCGCGACCACGTCGATCCGGTTTTCGTCGGACTGGCGCAGGCGCACGACATGATGTTCGTCGTGCCCCGGGGTCTTGAACCAAGCCATGCCGTCGTCGCTCGGCACTAGCTCAAGGCCCCAGACGTTCTCATAGAACTGAGCTTCCGCGGCAAGGTCGGTCACACCGTAGCCGACATAACGGATTTCAGTAACGCGGCTCATGTCTGATCCTTTGCCTCCCTGCTGACGAGGCTCATCCAGCGGCCCGTCATGCGCGGTACATAGCAGACTGCGCCGCCTTCGATCACGATTTGTAAGATTCGTTCATATCCAATCCTTGGATAGCTCGCGGGAAAACTCCCATTGCCAAACCCGTCGATCTGTTGATATAGGAATAAGAATTCCAATAAGTAGCGGCAGGCAAGCCGCCAGGCGATCCGGGTCAGGTTGGCCGAATCGGTGCCGATACATGGGAGAGCGACCATGGCGGACACGCGCCTGCGCCTGGGTGAGAAGCTGAGCTACGGCTTCGGCGACATGGGCTTCAGCCTGCCCTACAACATGGCCAGCGGGTTCCTGCTGCTCTACTACGTCAACGTGGTGAAGCTGCCCGCCGCGGCGATCGGCACGATCTTCCTGGTTGCCCGGCTTCTCGATGCGGTGATCGACGTGGCGGTGGGGATCTCGGTTGACCGGACGCGCAGCCGCTGGGGTCGCACCCGCCCCTACTTCCTGTTCACGGCGATACCCTATGCCTTGTGTTCCATCGCGGTCTTCGCTGTGCCGCAAGGCTGGGGGCAGGGCGCGCAACTGGTCTATGCCTTTCTTACCTTCAAGGCGCTGGGGATCCTGATGAGCCTCGGTGCGATCCCCTACACCGCGCTCATGCCGATGATGACCAGCGATCAGGGCGAGCGCCTCAAGTTGGGCGGCTGGCGCTCGGTCGGCACTTCGGTTTCGGTCGTTCTCGGCACCGCGGCGGTCCAGCCGATCCTGGACGCCTACGGCGGCGAAGGGCAGCCCGCCGGTTACCGCGCCGCCGCCTCGATTTTTGCCGTGATCGGCCTGATCGCGATCTTCGCGCTTTACCGTAACTGTCGCGAACGGGTGATGGATAGTACTGCGCCGCGCTTCGCCATCTTGCCCGAAGTGGGCAGGATGGTCCGCAACCGGGCCTGGATCGTCGCCTTCCTCTCCTGCTTCGTTTACTTCATCCGCTTCGGCGGAATGATGTCGATCACCGCCTATTTCGCGATCGACGTGTTGCGCGCACCTTGGATGATCGGGGTGATGCTGCCGGCAGTGGCCGGGATGCTGCTGCTGTCGGCATTCTTCGCGCCGCCGATCCTGCGCCGCACTGGAATCCGTCGGGGCTGCGTCATCGTGCTGAGCCTGGCCGCCGTGCTGTTTGCCCTGTTGCCGCTGGCGCAAGGCAACACGGCGCTGTTCCTTGCGCTCTACGTCGCGGCTTGCCTTGCCAATTCTATCACCATCACCGCCGCCTTCACGATGATCGCCGAAACGGTCGACTA
>JAGWUU010000333.1 GCA_028868335.1 Sphingomonadales bacterium
GAAGTGCCGGCCGAGCCGATCGACCATGTGGTCGACACCACCGGAGCGGGAGACCTGTTTGCGGCCGGGTTCCTGTTCGGCCACGTTCGCGGACGTTCGCTGGCCGAATGCCTCAAGCTGGGCGCGATCTGTGCGGCCGAGATCATTTCGCACTACGGCGCCCGGCCCGAAGCCGATCTCAAGGAACTGATCGCGCCCGTCCTGGCGTAAAGGTCATCCCTTCCATACCGGATAGCGCTCGATCGGCGTCTGGAAGCGCAGGAAATCGCGCGGCAGGATTCCGGTCAGCGCCTTGAAGTCGCGGATGAAGTGCGACTGGTCGGAATAGCCGGCCTCCAGCGCGCAGGCGGTCCACGACGCGTCCGGCAACAATTCCTTGAGATGCACGGCGTGGGACACCCGGCACACTCGCGAATAGTGCTTGGGGTTCTGCCCGGTGAGTGCCCGGAAGCGACGCTGGAAATGGCGCATGGACAGGCCGGTTTCCTCGCACAGTTCGTGGATTTCAACCTGTCCGTGCTGCTCGCGCAGGACGCGCGCCGCCTGCGCCACAGGGTCGACGCACTGTTTGCCGGCGGAAAGCGCCGTCAGCCAGCGGTCGGCGAGTTCGGCCATGGCGCCCCAATGCGGCGCGGCGCGAAGCGCTTCGAAAAGGCCGGGAGGAAGGCCGATCGCCATCACCCGATCGACCAGCGCGCGCGGGTCGATACCATATAGCTGGCAAGCACCCGCAGGCTGGAGGCGCGCCGAAAAGGTCCTGAACTCGCCGGTAATCTCCATGTCGTAGCGATAGTGGCTGAGCGGGCCGAACAGCCCGACGCGCGGGGCGGGAACCCGCTCTCCGCTTTCGACGTCGATCATCAGGTGATCCCCGCCAAGGATGATCTGGACAAAGCAATTGGGGCGAACCGGAATCACCCGACGCACCGGACCAAGCGTAGCGTCCAGCTCCGCTCCCAGATAGCCCATCAACCAGGGGGCAAGCTCCGGCTGCTGGCTCTCGACCAGTATTATCTTCACCGCGCTGCACCCCGATATTCCAAAAGAACCGAAATGCGACCCTACTATCGTTTGTAATGTCCTTGCCCATCTCCATGCGGCAGCGCAACATAATCCGGTCCGCCGCGCGCGAATTCCGCCTTGTGCCTGTGCCGATGTGGACCACCGACGAATTCGGGCGCGCCATCGACGCCAAGGCAATGTAGCCTGACATTACCATTTGGATCGTCGTAAGGAGTGCCGCGATGCGCTTGCCTCGTTTGTTCGTCCCGCTGTGCCTGCTGGTCATGGCGGCAGGGACCAGTGGCGCGGCGGCGCAATCTGAAATCGCGGGGCCGCTGGTAGCTTTCGCAGAAGATGGCGCTTGCCGGCTTGAGGTGCACGGAAACGGCAAGATATTCCTGATCGCCGCCACCGGAATGGATGCGGGCGAGTCCGGGCGTTACCTTGTCGCCAATGGCAACATGATGCCGATCGACTGGAATGTGACCGCCAGCGCCGATGGCCGCTTCGCGCGCTATTACATGCCGTTCCGTTTCGGACGGCAGGGCGATACCGTCACCGTTTCGTTCGCAACCGGCCGGTGCCATGTCAGCACCACCTTCGGCTGGCGCCGCGGCATCCGCGTGATCGACTGAGCGATCAGCCCCGCTCGCGCGCAACCTCGCGCCAGCCGATGTCGCGACGGCAGAACCCGTCGGGAAAATTGAGCGCATCGACCGCCGCATAGACGCGTTCCTGCGCCTCGCCCACGTTGCGACCCAGCGCCGTGACGTTGAGCACCCGCCCGCCATTGGCGACAAGGCTGCCATCCACAAGCGCGGTTCCGGCGTGGAACACCTTGGCCCCAGCCGCCTCCGCATCGGTGATCCCCGCGATCGGGCCGCCCTTGGCGGGAGTGTCGGGATAGCCCCTGGCGGCCATCACCACGGTCAGCGCGGTTTCCTGCAGGAAATGCGGCGAGGGCAGCGTGCCCAGCCGGTTTTCCGCGCAGGCCAGCAGCAGCTCGCCCAGATCGGATTCGAGCCGCATCATCATCACCTGGCATTCGGGATCGCCGAAGCGGCAATTGTATTCGATCAGCTTGGGTCCATCGCGCGTCAGCATGAGGCCAAGGAACAGCACGCCGGAATAGGGCATGCCCTCGTTCGCCAGTGCCTGCACCGTCGGGACGATGATCCGGCTCAGCGCTTCGGCCTCCAGTTCGGGGGTCAGTACCCGCGCCGGGCTGTAAGCGCCCATGCCGCCGGTGTTCGGCCCGGTGTCGCCATCGCCGACCCGCTTGTGGTCCTGCGCTGAGGCGAAGGGGACGACGGTATGGCCATCGGTCAGGGCAAAGAAGCTCGCCTCCTCACCCTCGAGGAATTCCTCGATCACCGCTTCGGCGCCAGCCTCGCCGAAACGACCGGAGAAGATCTCGCTGACGGCCCGCTCGGCCTCGGCCATGGACATGGCGACGGTAACGCCCTTCCCCGCGGCGAGGCCATCGGCCTTGATCACCACCGGCACGCCGAAACGGGCAAGCGCGGCCATGGCGTCA
>JAGWUU010000334.1 GCA_028868335.1 Sphingomonadales bacterium
GAGCAGGAAGACGCCTGCATGCTCAACGGCTGGTTCCGCCGCCGTGGCATAGAACTCTCGCCCCCTCCACCCCTGCCGGGACGGGCACCGCTGCGCGCCGGGGCTTGGCGGGTGTTGCGACGCCTTGGCGCCGAGTGAACATTGTGTCGGGGGCAATCCGGTGATGGGTGCGCAGGCCGCGGCTGGCGGGCTGTCATTCCGGGGCGCTCCGCACCAGCAGGCCGGTTTGACATTGCTGCGCTGGACCGAACTTGGCGAGGCCGACCACGCCCGCTGGGACGATCTGGGCCACTGCACCAGTGTCGCCAATGTATTCTGCCAACCCTGGATGGTTCGGGCGGGGCTGGCGCATTGCGATAGCGAAGGCCGGATCGTGCTTGCCGTCGTGCGGGACCGGCATGACGCCTGGCTGGGGGTGCTGCCGATGTCGTCGCCGTGGAGGCATGGCCGGGCGCCAATGCCCAACTGGCGTTCGTGGCTCCATGCCAATCAGTTCGTCGGCACGCCGCTGGTCAGGAGCGGTTGCGAGGGCCTGTTCTGGCAAACCCTGCTCGAAGGGCTTGATCACCTCGATGCACGGCACGTCGCGCTGTGCCTTCCATCCCTGCCGCGCGACGATGCCGTCGTCCGTGCGCTTGTCGCGACCTGTAACGACCAGGGCAGGTTGTTCAGGCACGATCACGAATGGTCGCGCCCCTGTCTGGATGCGCGCGGTTCGGAAACGTCGGAGCAAGACGTAAGGTTGCGGCGGCGAATTGCCGGGCTTGAACGCAAGCTTGAGCGTGAATGGGGCGAAGTGCGTTTCGAGGTTTCGTCCGACCCCGACGCAATCGCCGGGCTGATCGATCCGTTTCTTGAACTGGAACGTCGCGGCTGGAAGGGGCAGGCGGGATCGGCGCTGGCTTGCGAGGCGGGGACCGATGGATATTTCCGAAGCGTCGCCGCCGCCGCGGCGCGGCGAGGCCGTTTTATATTCGCCACCCTGTCGGCAGGGGGGCAGATGGTTGCGATTTCATCGGTCCTGCTCGGGTCGGAATGGTCGTATGGCTTCAAGATGGCCTACGACGAAGGCGCCGCAGCCTGCGCTCCGGGCGTGCTGCTGCTCGATCGCCTGACCGGGCATCTCAGGGCCACCGGGGCCGTCCCTACCGACTCCTGCGCATCGGGGGCGGGGCATCCCGTCAACCGCCTGTGGTTAGAGCGGCTGGATTTCGTCGATCTCTGCGTGGCGATCGGCGGCCCCCGGCGGCGGGCCGTGTTCGAAACGATGACCTGGGCGGAACAGGTGTTCCATGCGGTGAAGCCGGGCAAGATGGCTTGACAAATCGGCGCTGCGGCGTTGTTACGGCGCGATCTGCGGGGGGCTTCCCCCGGACACTTCTTGCTAGCTGGAAATCACCCGTTTCATGCATCTTTATCGCTCCCACACTTGTGGCGCGTTGCGCGCCAGCGATGTCGGCCAGACCATTCGCCTTTCCGGCTGGGTCCATCGCAAGCGCGATCACGGCGGCGTGCTGTTCGTCGACCTGCGCGATCACTATGGCCTGACCCAGATCGTTGCCGACGCCGACAGCCCGGCGCTGCCGATCCTGGAAGGGCTGCGCGTTGAATCGGTCGTGACGATCGATGGTGAGGTCAAGGCCCGCAGCGCGGCGACGGTCAACCCGGCGCTGCCGACCGGCGAGATCGAGGTCTATGCCCGCGGCGCCACGGTGCTGAGCCGCGCCGAGGAGCTGCCGCTGCCGGTGGCGGGCGAGCAGGAATATCCCGAGGATGTGCGCCTGCGCTATCGTTTCCTCGACCTGCGGCGCGAGACGCTGCACGCCAACCTCGTCAAGCGCACGAAGATCATTTCCGAAACGCGGCGGCGGATGGAGGCGATCGGCTTCACCGAATATTCGACCCCGATCCTCACCGCTTCCAGCCCCGAGGGCGCGCGCGACTTCCTGGTGCCGAGCCGCATCCATGCGGGCAAGTTCTTCGCGCTGCCCCAGGCGCCGCAGCAGTACAAGCAGTTGCTGATGGTCGCCGGGTTTGACCGCTATTTCCAGATCGCCCCGTGCTTCCGCGACGAGGACCCGCGCGCCGACCGCCTGCCGGGCGAGTTCTACCAGCTCGACCTCGAAATGAGCTTCGTCACCCAGGAGGAAGTCTGGGAAACGATGGAGCCGGTCATGGCCGGGATCTTCGAAAGCTTCGCCGATGGCCGCAAGGTCACTCCGGCGGGCGAGTTTCCGCGCATTCCGTACGCCAAGGCGATGCTCGACTACGGCACCGACAAGCCGGACCTGCGCAACCCGCTGCTGATCCGCGACGTGACCAGCGAGTTCACCTCATCGGGCTTTGGCCTGTTCGAGAAGATCGTCGGCGGGGGCGGGGTGGTGCGCCTGATCCCGGCGCCGAACACCGCTGGCCTTTCCCGCAAGTTCTTCGACGACATGAACGAATGGGCGCGCAGCGAAGGCCACGCCGGGCTTGGCTATGCCACCCGCAAGGGCGGCGTGTTCGGCGGCCCGATCGCCAAGAACCACGGCGAG
>JAGWUU010000059.1 GCA_028868335.1 Sphingomonadales bacterium
TGATGTGGTACATCTCCGCCAACCGCGACGAGCGCGCCTTTCCCGATGCCGAACGCTTTGACGTCGGACGCGAAAATGCCCGCCGCCACCTTGGCTTCGGACATGGCATCCACCGCTGCGTCGGGGCAAAACTTGCGGAAAGCCAGCTTGTCGCGCTGATCGGGGAGATCGTGCAAGGCGCGATCCGCATCGTTCCGCAGGGCGCACCGACCCGGCTCGCCAGCCCGTTTCTCCACGGCTTCACCGCCATGCCGGTGCGGATCGAGGCAATGTGAATCGCGATCGGCCGGAGGATGACCAACTTGTAATGCTGCGGACCGATTGGGGTAAGCGACCGGAGAGCAGCCTCGCAATCGTCACGAACCTAGATGGGAGACTGCCGATGCGCCTGATCACACTCATTCCCGCCGTTGCCGCCGCTCCGCTGCTGGCGCTGGCCATGCCCGTTCTGGCCCAGCCCGCCCCGGCCGACACCGCGATGCCGACATGCTCCAAATCGGTGACCGACCACTGCGCCCAGCATTCGGGCCATGCAGCCGGGCACCATTCGGCCATGCACCACAAGGGGCATCACAAGGGCCACCACAACGGTCACCATGGCATGGGCCACAAGGGTCATCACAAGGACAAGGCTGCCGCAGCCAAGCCTGCCGAGCCCGCCAAGGCAAAGTAGGGTTTTCTCCCTTTGGGGCCTCGGTGCGCGCGGACCAGCGCTCCGGGGCCTCTCTTCATCCGGGCTGTTGCGCGGGCGGCACGCCCTTGTGGCCGCCGAACTTGGCGCGCAGCGCCGACAGCATGCGCGTGTCGATCGCGGCATCGTCGTGGCTTGAAAACCGCTCGAACAGCGACGAGGCGATCACAGGCAGGCTGACCCCCTGCTCCACCCCGGCGATCACAGTCCAGCGCCCCTCGCCGCTATCGGCGACACGCGGGCTGAACGTTTCCAGCTTCGGATCCTCGGCCAGCGCATCGGCCCCCAGATCGAGCAGCCACGATGAAACGACGCTGCCGCGCCGCCACACCTCGGCAATCGCGGCAAGGTCGAGCGTGTAGCGATATTCCTCGGGCACGGTATCGGCGCTTGCGCTGGCGAACAGGGCGAAACCCTCGGCGAAGGCCTGCATCATCCCGTATTCGATCCCGTTGTGGATCATCTTGACGTAGTGACCCGATCCCGGCGGGCCGCAACGCAGCCAGCCCTCCTCGCCGGGCGCGACCGGCCCGCCTTCCCGCGCTGCGGTGCGCGGCGCGGCGGCGATGCCGGGGGCAAGGCAGGCGAAGATCGGTGCGTTGCGCGTCACCGCCGCGTCGTCGCCGCCGATCATCAGCGAATAGCCCCGCTCCAGCCCGAACAGCCCGCCGCTGGTTCCGCAATCGACGAAGGCGATTCCCTTGGGCGCCAGCGCCTGGGCGCGGGCAACGCTGTCCTTGAAATAGGAATTGCCGCCATCGATGATGCAATCGCCCGCAGCGAGCAGCGGGGTCAGTTCATCGACCACCCCCTGCGTCACTTTCCCGGCGGGAACCATCAGCCACAGCGTGCGCGGAGCCGTCATGCCGGAAACCAGCGCGGCCAGGCTGTCAGCCGGCACGGCCCCGGTTTCAGCCGCCAGCGCGGTCCGCTCGGCCGGATCGATCGAATAGATATGGCACTGGTGGCCGCCCTTGGTCAGTCGGCGGACCATGTTGCCACCCATCCGCCCAAGCCCGATGAACCCGATCTGCATAATCCGTGATTTCCCTTTGTCGTGAACGGTCAAGCCGACCGTATCGTGACTCCTTGTGCCGCAAATTCAGCCTGCGGCAAGCCGCAATGCTTGATGCCGGGAGTGTTAACGGGCAAGAGGGTTGCCGCGGCGGGCAAGTCCCGCGGGTCGGCAATCCAGCGGAGTTGGACATGAAGCAGTGGTGCAGGACGAGTCTTGTCTATGGCGCGGGCATTGCCGCGATGCTGGCGGTCGGCCAGTCCGCTTCGGCGGCGACCGCACGCCAGCCCGAAAATATCCTGCCCACCCCGCAGCCGAGCGCAACGCCCCAGGCTGCCCCGCCCCCGACGATCACCCCGGCCCCGGTCGCTACCCCCAGCCCGGCGCCGACGCCCGGCCCGACGCCCGCACCCACCCCGACAACCCCCACGGTGCTGCCGGTGGACGAGCCGGTGATGGTCTGGACCAAGGGCGACGCAGAAGCGTTGCTGACCGTGATCGAGGGGGTTGGCGCCGATGGCCTGATCTCCGCCGACTACGAGCCCGAGAAGCTGCGCGCGGCGATCGCCGCCGGGCCGGGCACGGCACTTGACGCCCAGGCCAGCAAGGCCTTCGCCTGGCTCGCCGAGGATATGCGTGACGGGCGCACCCGTATGGATTCGCGGTTGCAGTGGTTCGCGGTCGATACCGACGTCGAGAAGAACACGATCACCAGCCTGATGACCGCGGCGCTGGCCAGCCACGACATCGCCGGCACGATTGTCGGGCTGGAACCGACCCACCCTGACTATGCCGCGCTCAAGGCGCTGCTCGCCGCGACGCCCAAGGCGGACAAGGCGGCGCGCAACCTGATCCGCATCAACCTCGATCGCTGGCGCTGGCTCCCGCGCGAGATGGGCAAGTATTACCTGCTCACCAACCTGCCTGAATTCCAGCTCCGCCTGACGGTCGATAACTCGATCATCCGTTCCTACAAGACCGTGGTTGGCAAACCGGGCAAGACCGCGACGCCCAACCTTGCCGAACAGGTGGAAGCCGTGGTGTTCAACCCCACCTGGACCGTGCCGCAGTCGATCGTCGTCGGCGAAGGGCTGGGCGCGCGGCTGGCGGGCAACCCCCGCGCGGCGGCACGCGAAGGCTACAAGGTCACCAAGAACAAGGACGGCACCTATCTGGTGGTGCAGCAACCGGGGGATGGCAATTCGCTGGGGCGGATGAAGATCGACATGCCCAACCCGCACGCGATCTATCTTCACGACACCCCGTCGAAGGCGTTGTTCAACACGCCCGTCCGTGCCTACAGCCACGGCTGCGTCCGCACCGAGCGCGCGGTGGAGCTGGGCATGACCATGGCGATCCTTGGCGCGGGGCTGACGCCCGAACAGGCGGTACAGTACAACCTCTCGGGCAAATATACCAAGGTGCCGATGACCAAGACCTTCCCGGTCTATCTCACCTATTTCACCATGGCGACCGGGATCGACGGCAAGATGGGCAAGTTCGCCGACATCTACGGCCGCGACGTGCCGGTCCTCGCCAGCTTCGCCAAGCCCCGCGCCCCGTGGAACGGCCAGCGCACCAGCAGCGAGAAGGTGGTGAAGCTGGATAATCCGTTGTAATCCAGCGCCCCGGCCGGTGCCGTTTTGACGTTTTAATGACGGTTGGGCGGATTGACGATCCGACCCACCCGGCAGAAGCTCGGCGCCGGGTATCGCAGACAGGATAAGGATCGTTGACCGGGCGCGCGTGCTTCCGGGTCAGGATAACCGTGTCTGCGCCCGGGGAGAACGTCATGGCCGAGGGCAAGACACTGGAACGCCGCGTCGTCGCCAAGCTGACCTGGCGGATCCTGCCACTGATCTTCCTGAGTTACCTGGTCGCAGTGCTCGACCGCGCGAACGTCAGCTATGCCTCGGTCCAGATGAACGCCAGCCTTGGCTTCAGCGCGGCGGTCTATGGCCTTGGCGTCGGGCTGTTCTGTGCGCTGGTCTTCATGTGCGGCAACGCGGTGACCTATTCCGCGCCCAAGCTGCTGATGCAGGCGACCGGCTGGTCGCTGGGCTCGGTCGGCTTCTTCGCCGCGCTGACCAACATTCCGACCGTGATCGTGATGCTGGCGGTGTGCTGGCATTCCGATCTGCGCCGCGCGCCCCACCTGCACATGGGAGCGATGACCGCGCTGTCAGCGCTCGGCGCGCTGGGAATGGCCCTGGCCTTCAAATCCCCGCCCGGAACCGCGATCGTGGCAATGCTCGCCGCCCATTGCCTGTTCAATACCGCCAGCACGGTGGTCGGTCCGCTGACCATGCCTGCCGCCAGCGCGACGCTGCATCCCGCCTCGCGCGCCGTGGCCTTCGCGGCGATCAACACGATTTCGCAGGTCGGCAATTTTCTCGGCCCGGTTCTGTGGGGCTATGCCGCGACGCGGACCGGCAGCTTCCAGTTCGGACTGAACGCCATTGCGTTCATCCTGCTGGTTCCACTGGGACTGATACTGGTGATGCGCCAACGCGGCGAACGCCGCCCCGGCCGCAATGGTCAGCTTGCCTCGATCCGGTCGGCGTAGAGCAAACGCCCGCCCGAGAGGTGCCACAGCGCCTCGTTGAAGTGTTCCGGCCCCATCGCGAAGCAGCCCTCGCTGCGGCCGAGCTTGCCGAACTTGCCGATCATGTCATCGGCGGCATAGGCGGCCGGGTGCATCACGATCGCGCGGTCAAGCGCGTTGGAATTGTCGCGATCGAGCCCTTCGAGGCGGATCGAGGTGCCGTACTTGCCCTTGTACCATTCGCAGGTCAGGTACGCCCCGCGCGAGGTGGCTTCCGAGCCGATCCCATTGGAGAAGCTCTGCAGGAAACCCGAATGCGCCGGGTCCGAACCGCGTCCGTGGCTGACCAGGAACGAGCGGATGTCGCCCTTTTCCAGGTTGACGAAGTGGAGCCGCGGCAGGGTAGAGGCGCGGGCGAAATCGGCAATGCCAACGATATCCTTGCGCCAGATCGGCGCTCCCGCCCGCTCAAGCTCGCGCTTGGCGACTTCGACGAGGCGGGCGCTGTAGGCGGGATCGGTCGGGGCAACGGTGGGCAGCGCAGGCGCGGCCGGTTGCGCGGGCACCGGGGCAAGACCAAAAGCCTTGTCGAATTCCTCAGTCACCGATTGCGCGAGCGCACGCGCCGGGAGCGCCAGAAGCGCACCCGTAGCGAAGCCACCTCGCAAGAGAGACCGTCGATTCATGACCCCTGCCATAACACGGTGTGGATAAAACTATCCTGAACGAAGCGCTAGGCAAAATCGGCGGAAAAGCGCGATTCAGCGCCCAGCCGTGCCAGAGCGCCGCCATCGACACGCATCACGGTCCATTCGTCCATGAACTTCGCGCCGAGTCGACGATAGAATCCGATCGCCGGTTCGTTCCAGTCTAGCACCGCCCATTCGAGCCGGGCGCAGTCGCGCTCCACGGCCAGGCAAGCGAGCGCCGCCAGCAGGGCCTTGCCCAGCCCCGAACCGCGCGCCTCAGGCCGGACGAACAGGTCTTCCAGGTAGATTCCCGGCTTGCCCTCGAAGGTGGAGAAATTGTGGAAGAACAAGGCGAAACCCTGCGCCGCGCCATCGATTTCGCCGATCAGAACTTCGGCATAAGGGCGCGGACCGAACAGCTTTGTGCCCAGCACCGTCTCGTCGAAACGAACCTCTTCGGAAAGCTTTTCGTATTCTGCCAGCGCGCGAATCAGTTCGGCGATCAGCGAGAGGTCGGCGGCAGTTGCGGGGCGAATAACCAGGGTCATGGCAGCGCCCTAGCCTGCCCGAACGATGCTGTCAGCGCCGGATTACCATCGAATCGCCTTGCAGCTCGACCTTCCCGAGTCGGCGCAGCAGCGACTGGCCGAGCAGGTTGGTGCCAAGGCCCTGCGCCACCACCGCCTCGACATTGTGGAATTCGCTCCCCGCAACCTCGAGCGAATCGATCACGACCGGCGCGGCATAGCCGGTGCCCGATGCGGTTTTCATCATCGGCTGGAAGTCGTTGGCCGCGGGCCGGATGCCCAGCCGGTCGGCGGTTTCTTCGGTCAGCGCAACCACGTCGGCCCCGGTATCGACGAGAAAGCTGATCGCTTCGCCGTGCGAGGTTCCGGTGAGGTGAAACTGGCCGGTAGAGTCACGCTGCATGGTAAGCGCTGCGTCGCCGTCATCATCGCCACCGGATTTGCGCGGCGCGACCAAGGCGATCCGGTCCGGCGCCGAAACGGCGGCATGGTCGGCGTGATTGAGCCGACTGGTCAGCACCGGCGCCAGCGCACTCATCGCGACGATCGCGAACAGACTTATGCCGAGCAACCGGAACATGGCGCGCAGCCTAGCGCGCGGAAGTTACTGTTTTGCCAACGAGCGGTTTCCGGGGGTGAGCATCACGCGCACCCGATGTGCGACGGGATCCATCCTGCGGTTCGAACCTGGATGCCGCCCTCAAAAATGGGGCGGGTGGCTTTTCAGCCGCCCGCCCCAGTCAGGGAGGAAACAGAATACCGGAAGATCAGAAGTTCAGCGTCGCCTCGAAGCCGAAGGTCCGCGGCGGGTTGAAGTTTGCGTAGGCGCCCAGCGTGTTGTTGTTCGCGTTCGAGCGACGATAGATGTGCGTTTCATCAAGCAGGTTGCGCGCCCAGGCCGACAAGGCGAGCTTCGTGTTGCCCGCACCCAGCTCAATGTTGGCGAGCGAGATGCGCCCGTTGACGATGAAGCTGGCGTCGGTCTTCACGTTCTCCGCCTGGAAGCTGTACTGGCTCGAGGCATAGTTCGCGTCGAGGTGCAGCTTGACCCTGGTATCGCTGCCCGTGAACGGGATCTCATAGTCGATATAGCCGGAAGCCGCATTTTCCGGGGTGTAAACCACGAACACCCGCGTCAGCACGCCAAAGGTCGGCCCCGGGTTGGGGTTCGCCGTCACCGGAACGTCGGTGTAGGTATAGGCGTAGGACGCGCCCATCGTCAGATTGTCGATCGGACGCACGGTGAGTTCGGCCTCGATCCCGCGCACCTTTGACGTGCCCGGCGCGTTGGCCGTGTTCTCGGTGTGAAGGTTGAAGGTCGGGTTGGGGGTCACGCCATCGGCAAGGAACGGCGCGGTATCGACGTTGTCGAAGTCGATCTGCGTGCCGGTACGATCCATGATGTAACCAGCCAGGTTGAGGCGGACGCGGCGATCGAACAGGTCAAGCTTGGCGCCGACTTCATAGGCCTTGACCGCTTCGGGGCCAAAAGCGCCGAAGGTCGACGACCGGTCGTTGGCGCCACCGGCGCGGAACCCGCTGGAATACTTGGCATAGACGTTCACGCCCTGCGCTGCGTCCCAGGCCAGGGTGACCATCGGGTCGAAACGATCACGATCGTAGGTGAATACCCAGTTGGTCGCGGTTCCATTTACCATGGTCAGCGCGCCTTCGCGCTTGTCGCGGGTGTAGCGCCCGCCGACGGTCAGGTGAACCGGATCAACCGGGGTCCAGGTGGCCTGTGCGAAAGCGGCATAGCTGCGCGCCCGGGCGTGGCTGTCACGCTGGCGGAACCACATGTTGATGTCGTTCCAGCCCTGGTTGCCCGAGGTGATCGCGCCGTTCACGATCTCGCTGTTGATGGTGTAGCCCGTACCGGTGGCATTCCACTTGTCGGTCGAGGGCGTCGCGGCGAATTCGCGGACGTTCTCGTTGAAGTAGTAGAGGCCGACCACGTAGTCGAGCGAGGGCAAGCTGCCGACGAGCTGGAATTCCTGGCTGAACTGGCGCTGGCGCAGGTATGACAGCGAGTAGCGGCTGAAGTTGCCATTGGGCACGAAGATCGTGCGGTGCGCGCCGCCCGAGTTGTCCCACTGTTCGGTTTCAACCCCGCGCCAGGCCGAGATCGAACGCAGCTCGACCCCGGAAGCGACCTGATACTTCAGCGTCGACGAGAAGCCATCAGTGCGGTCAACGCTGAGTTGCTGCGGCACGCCGATCTCTGCAACGCCCTGGCGATCGGTGTGAATCTGCACCAGCGGCGACAGCGGCGCGATGCAGGTGGTGCAGACCGTCGAGGTGCCCGCCGGGCTACCCGGAGCGACCAGCTTCAGCGTGACCGGATCGTACTGGCCAACCACCTTGCCGTTCGGATTGTAGTTGATGAGCTGGCTGTAGTTGGGAGTGTTCTCGTCCTTGGCCTTGTCATAGCTGAAGGTGGCCGAGAACCCGTCGAACGGCTTCCACTTGGCCGAAATGCGGCCGCCGGCGGTGTTGTGATAGTTCCAGCCATACTGCCCCTCGAGCGGGTTCTTCACCGTCGCGTCCTGGTGCTGGAGCACGCCATCGACCTTGAAGGCGATGTTGGCGACCGTCGGCAGATCGACGTGTGCCTCGCTCGCGTAGCTGCCGTAATTACCGACGCCGCCGATCAGGCGTCCGCCGAAATTGCCGCTTGGTTCCTTGGTGACGATCGAGACGGCGCCGCCTTCGGTGTTGCGGCCGAACAGCGTTCCCTGCGGACCACGCAGGACTTCGATCCGCTGCGCGTCGAACAGCGCGGTGTTGAGGCCCTGCTGGCGTCCGAGGTAGATGCCGTCGAGATAGACGCCGACGCCCTGGTCGCGCGCGGTCTGGTTGGCGTCGAAGGGCACGATGCCGCGGATGCCGACGGTCAGCGCCGAGTGACGCGCCTCGAACGTGGCGACGCGCAGCGAGGGCACCGCGCCGTCGGCCAGGTCGATCAGGCTCTGTACGTGACGGTCCTTGATCGCTTCGGGCGCAAGCACCGAAATCGCGATCGGAGTCTTCTGCAGGTTGGTTTCGCGCTTGGTGGCGGTGACGACGATCTCGGTCAGGCCCGAATGGTCGCTGCTGTCCTGCGCGGCGGGCGCGGCATCACCGGAACCTTCGGCACCGTCAACGGTTACGGCCGTGTCGGAAACTGACAGGTTGGCGGCGGCGAAAGCGGTTTCGGCAGGACCAAAGGCCAGCGCCGCGGCAAGGACGGCCAGCGAGGCGGTGGAACGCGAAGCAAATCGATTCATCGGGAATTCCCTGATTCTGTTTGGTGTCGTTTTCGACGCCGGATCAGGAAAACGAATCATCCCGAAGCGGCCTCACCGCCGCCTCTAGGGATGCACTGTGTCGCTTCAGCGTATGTTTGATGACACGGTTGCGACAGAAATGTGCCAGCAGCCTGGCCGGGATTGTGACCGACCTATTCGATATGGGCGGAGGCCAGCAGGGCAAGCCACTGCCGGCGAGTGGCTTCGTCGGGAGCGCCCTTGAGCAGGAAGCTCACCGCGAACAGCGAGCGCTTCCCGGCGAGTACCCGGGTAATCGTGGTTTCGGCGCGCGCTGTCGCACAGTTTGGCGAATGGCGTTCGAACGTGATGGAGGCCCTGTCCTCGGCGATCGTGGTCTGGCTGGTGGAACAGGACCCGCCAGCCTGCCCGCGCAGTTCGGCTACCCAGTCCCGCGCTGTGCGGACCTTCTTTTCCGGGGTGCGGGCGATGATTTCCAGCGCCTCGCTCCAGTTGGCGGCGGACTTGCCGGTGATCGCGATCAGGTCAATCACATAGCGCGGGTTGCTGGCATCGTAGGCGACCCGGTCCGCGTCCCCGCTATCGAGAGCCGCCTTGAGCGGCGGATAAAGCCGGTGATCGAAGCTCAGTTTCTCGGCATGGGCGGGGACAGCCGCCGCCAGCAGGAGAATCGAAGCCATCGCGCGCAAGGCGCGTCCCAAATCGCCCATCATCATGGCTGGCAGGATATAACGAACCTGCACGGATCGCACGGACTTTGGTGTGACATGAATGCGACATATCCGCGACAATACGCCTGCGATTTCGGCGCAGAACGATGACATGACGGCCACTGTCACACTTCAATCATCAAAGCGTCACACAGCGCGGGCACAGGCGGGAAAGAATCGCGACAGACCCGTGCCTGAACCATGAACACACCGACCACCTTGCTGATCACCGCGCCGCCCCCGCAACTGCTGGCGGACATTGCCCGCAGGCGTCCCGACTGGCACGTCGTGCCGCTGGGCGAGCAGCTTCCCGAATATCCGGTCGGCGGACATCTCTGGGGCTTCATAGACTGGCTGTGTCCAACGATGTCCGGGCTGGAAATGTGCCGTCGGCTCCGCGAAGCCGAGCCCACCCGGCGTTCTCACCTGACGCTGGTGCTCGACGAAGCGGACGCCGAAACCCGTCGCCGGGCTCTCCAGGCCGGGGCCGACGATTACATCATCGGACCGCTCGACGCCTCCCGCCTGATCGAACGTGTCGATTGCGGCGCAAGCGATGATCGCCCCACGCGCCAGCGTTTTACCAATGGCCCGGTCACGATCGATGTTGCCGCCCATCAGGTGCGGGTCAATGGCGCGGTCGTCGCACTGCGACCCAACGAGTTCCAGCTTCTCGCCCATTTCATGGAAAATCCCGATCAGGTGTTCTCGCGCACCGCGTTGATTGACCGGCTGGGCAAGGATGAAGAGGCGCTTGACGAGCGCACGGTCGACGTCTGGGTCGGCCGCCTGCGCCGCGCGCTGCTCGCCCATGGCGCTCCCGACCCCCTTCGGACGGTGCGCTCGATGGGCTATGTACTCGATTCGATCTAGGGTCAGGACCTAGCGCGCCAGGGCGGGCTGACGCACGGCAGGTTCGTGGCGCGGCGCAGTTATGGCCGCTTCCACAGCGGCGATGAACTGGTCGGTCGCCGCTTCCCAGGTGAACCGGCGCGCGAAGATCGCGGCAGCCTTGCGGTCGACCGTCAGGGCGCGGCCAATGGCCACCTCAAGCTGCTCGTCGAGAGCGCCGATCGTCGCCGGGAATTCGGCATCGACGCCGCGGCCCGAGGGGCCGACAATGTCGATTGGCCCCGCCACCGGGAAGGCGGCAACCGGCACTCCGCAGGCCAGCGCCTCGATCACCACCAGCCCGAAGGTGTCGGTCCGGCTGGGAAAGACGAAGCAATCGGCGCTGCGATAAGCGCTGGCGAGTTCCTCGCCGCTCAGCGAGCCGAGGAAATGGGCATCTGGGTAACGCTGCCTGAGCGCATCCATCGCCGGCCCCTCGCCAACCACAACCTTCGAGCCGGGTGTGTCGAGCGAGAGAAAGGCCTCGAGGTTCTTTTCCGGCGCTACCCTGCCAACATTGAGCAATATCGGCCGAGGCAGATCGGCCATCGCGGGGTGAAGATCTCCATCGGGCCGGAACACAAAATGATCGATTCCGCGCGTCCAGGGGCGAACCTTGTCGATCCCGCGCTTCTCCAGCTCCCGCTCCAGGCTGGCGGTTGCCGCGAGCACGGCCTGGCTGCCACGGTGAAACCGCTCGAAAATGGGCCAGAAACGCTCGGCCTTGATCCCGGTGCGAACGGCTGCGTAGTCGGGGAAGCGGGTATGAAACGCGGTCGTGTACGGCACGCCGTGCGCCAGGCACCAGCCGCGCGCGCTCCAGCCGATGGGTCCCTCGGTCGGGATGTGAACGACGTCCGGAGCAAAGGCGTGCAGCATCCGGCGCGTTGAAAAGCGCGGCGCCAGCGCCACGTCGATCGAAGCATAGCCGGGCAGCGACACCGTGCGGAACCGTTCGGGCGTGATCAGCTCCACCTCGTAGCCGCGCCGATCGAGTTCGGCGACCGTGGCGGCAAGGGTGCGGACAACGCCGTTGACCTGCGGGAACCAGGCGTCGGTGGCAATGGCAATCTTCACGCGATCAACTCCGATTGGTCGGTGGCCGGAACGGCGGGGGAATTCGATGCATTCCAGCCGACGATGCTGATCGCGCCCGCGGCGTCTTCTACCAGCGCGGTGCAGCTTTCGACCCAGTCGCCGTCGTTGTAATAGGTGATGTCGCCAATCGGGCGGATCTCGGCGCAGTGGATGTGACCGCAGACGATGCCGTCAAAACCGCGGGTCTGCGCCTCGTGCGCCAGCGCGTCCTCGAAGTTGCAGACAAACTGCACCGCGTTCTTGACCCGGCGCTTGAGGTAGGCGGAAAGCGACCAATAGGGCATGCCCATGCGCTTGCGCACCGCGTTGAACACGATGTTGGCGCGCAGCAGCAGCGAATAGGCCTGATCGCCGAGAAAGGCGAGCCAGCGGGCATAGAGCACCACCCCGTCGAAGCTGTCGCCATGCGTGACCAGCAGGCGGCGGCCATCAGCGGTCTGGTGAACCGCCTCGAGCGCCAGTTCCACCCCGCCAAAGCTGAATCCGGCGTAGTCGCGCAGCACCTCGTCGTGGTTGCCGACGACGAAAACGACGCGGGTGCCGCGATGCGCCATCTTGAGGATGCGCCGCACTACCTCGTTGTGCGCGTCGGGCCAGTACCACCCTTTGCGCAGGCTCCACCCATCAACGATGTCGCCGACAAGGTAGAGTGTCTCGGCCTCGAACGCGCGCAGGAAATCAACCAGCATTTCGGCCTTGCAGTCGCGCGTACCAAGGTGGACGTCCGAAATCCACACCGTCCGGTAGCGCCGCTTGGGGCGGAAGCCTCGGGGTTCGGGCAGCGACAGCCAGTCGGGAATCTTCCCCCCGCCTGATTTTTCAACCGCTTCGAGCAGCGGCAATCCCGTTTGCGCCAACACCTGGCCGAACTCCCGTCCGATTTCTCCTGCCGCACCTTGGCCTGCCAAGGTTGCGCCGGAATGACGGCTTCGGGTCAGTTCGGTTACATTGAACGGGCGCGCCGCGCCGGAACGCTATCCCCGGAACACGACTGTCCGGTGATCGTTGAGGAATACCCGGTCCTCAAGCTGGTGCTGAACCGCGGTCGACAGCACACGACGCTCGATGTCGCGGCCCTTGCGAACCAGATCGTCCGGCGTGTCGGCATGGGTAATTGCCTCGACGTCCTGGTGGATGATCGGTCCTTCATCGAGGTCGGTGGTGACGTAGTGCGCGGTCGCGCCAATCATCTTCACGCCGCGCTCGTGCGCCTGGTGGTAGGGCTTGGCCCCCTTGAAACCGGGCAGGAATGAGTGGTGGATGTTGATGCAGCGGCCCGAAAGGAACGCGGCGAGATCGTCCGACAGGATCTGCATGTAGCGCGCCAGCAC
>JAGWUU010000060.1 GCA_028868335.1 Sphingomonadales bacterium
CCGATGTCGGCGACCTGGAAGATCGGCGCGTCCTCGTCCTTGTTGATCGCGATGATGGTCTTCGAATCCTTCATCCCGGCAAGGTGCTGGATCGCACCCGAGATGCCGATCGCGACATAGACTTCGGGGGCCACGATCTTGCCGGTCTGACCGACCTGGTAGTCGTTGGGGACATAGCCCGCATCGACCGCCGCGCGGCTGGCACCGACGGCTGCACCGAGCTTGTCGGCCAGCGGGAAGATGGTGGCCTTGAAAGTGTCCGCATCCTTGAGCGCGCGGCCACCCGAGACGATGATCTTGGCGCTGGTCAGTTCCGGACGCTCGCTCTTGGCGATTTCCGAGCTGATAAAGGTGCTGGTGCCAGCAGCGCCCGGACCCGAGACGGCCTCGACCGCGCCCGAACCGCCGGTTGCAGCAGCCTTGGCAAAGGCGGTGCCGCGCACGGTGATGACCAGCTTGGCATCGCTCGATTCAACGGTCGCAATCGCGTTGCCGGCATAGATGGGACGAGTGAAGGTCTTGGGCCCTTCGACCGAGAGGATGTCCGAAATCTGCATCACGTCGAGCAGAGCTGCGACGCGCGGCGCGATGTTCTTGCCGGTGGTGGTGGCGGGCGCGAGGAACGCGTCATGATCGGCCATCAGCGCGGCGACCAGCGGAGCGACGTTTTCGGCCAGGGCATTGGCATAGGCCGCATCGTCAGCCACGTGGACCTTGCCCACGCCAGCGATCTGCGCCGCAGCCGAAGCAACTGCGCCGCAGCCCGAACCCGCGACCAGCAGGTGGACTTCGCCAAGCTGCGAAGCGGCGGTGACGGCGGCCAGGGTGGCGTCCTTGACCGAGGCGTTGTCGTGTTCGACCCAAACGAGAGTTTTCATCTCAAATTTCCTTCCAATCCCCGTTCGCTTCAAGCGAAGTCGAGAAGCCCCGCGCTGCGTGTCTCGACTGCGCTCGACACGAACGGGGGTGGGTGAGCGGGCTTAGGCTACGCCCAGTTCCTTGAGCTTGGCGACGAGGGCGTCCACGTCGGCCACCTTGATCCCGGCGCTGCGCACCGGCGGTTCGCTGACCTTGATGGTCTTGAGGCGCGGGGCAATGTCGACCCCGTAGTCACCCGCCGTCTTGGTGGCGAGCGGCTTCGACTTGGCCTTCATGATATTAGGCAGCGAGGCATAGCGCGGCTCGTTGAGGCGCAGGTCGGTGGTCACGATCGCAGGCAGCGCCAGCTTGACCGTTTCCAGACCACCATCGACTTCGCGCTTCACCACCACCGAATCGCCTTCGACGGTGATTTCGTTGGCGAAGGTGCCCTGTGGACGGCCCATCAGCGCGGCGACCATCTGGCCGACCTGGTTCGAATCGTCGTCGATCGCCTGCTTGCCGGTGATGATCAGGCCTGCGCCCTCTTCCCCGGCCACGGCCTTGACGATCTTGGCGACCGCCAGTGGTTCGACGTCAACGCCGTCGTCAACCTGGACCAGCACGGCGCGGTCGGCGCCCATCGCCAGCGCGGTGCGCAGCGTTTCCTGCGCCTTGGCCGGACCGACCGACAGCGCGATGATTTCGGTGACCACGCCCTTTTCCTTGAGGCGGATCGCTTCTTCGACGGCGATTTCGTCGAAGGGGTTCATGCTCATCTTGACGTTGGCAAGATCGACGCCGGTGCCGTCGGACTTCACCCGCGGCTTCACGTTATAGTCGATCACGCGCTTTACGCAGACCAGGGCTTTCATGGATTGCAAGCCTTTCCCGTTGAAATGACGCTGCCGCGCCTAGTTTACGTTTACGGAAACGTCAACCCGTCTCCATGTCGTTTTGTTCGAATCGTTCCATCGCCTCGGAAAGCCGGATTGGGGCAAAGTTGCATTGATCCACCGAGACGCAAGCAAATCTGCTTTCTGGGTGCGATCTTGCATGGAGGTGACCATGCAGCACAAGCCCCGACGAACGGGCCTCACGAGGAATATGAACCAGCTCGACGTCGCTATCATCGACGCGAAGCATATGACGTTTATACGATTTGATGAAGCTGGTGCTGATTTTGGCGCGTGGCTCGTCACGGTCGTTGCCCGAAACAAGACATTTGGCGCCGGGCAGCCCGGCGAGCCAGGCGACATCACCGACATCCCCAAGATGCCAAACGACATCGTTCGGTTTTACCAGGCAAATCCAATTGTCCGCGATCAGCTGGTCCATTTGATCGCCGGTAAGTCCCGACACTTTCAGCCGATCGCTCGGCTGGCGGCCGAAATGGGTATCGGCCACCAGCCACACATCGTGATCTTCCTTCACGCCGCCTTGCGCACTTCCGCGACGATCTTCTGCGCGGCATCGCCCAGGTCGTTGGCCGAGACAATCGGCAGGCCTGAATTGGCAAGGATCGCCTTGCCCTGCTCGACATTGGTGCCTTCAAGGCGAACCACCAAAGGCACCGAGAGGTTCACTTCCTTGGCGGCTGCGACGATGCCCTCGGCGATGATGTCGCACTTCATGATACCGCCGAAGATGTTGACGAGGATGCCCTTCACCGCCGGGTCCTTGAGGATGATCTTGAACGCTGCGGTGACCTTTTCCTTGGTGGCGCCGCCGCCAACGTCGAGGAAGTTGGCCGGGAATTCGCCGTTGAGCTTGATGATGTCCATCGTCGCCATGGCGAGGCCCGCGCCGTTGACCATGCAGCCGATGTTGCCATCGAGCTTGATGTAGGCGAGGTCGTACTTGCTCGCCTCGATTTCGGCCGGGTCTTCCTCGGTCTCGTCGCGCAGTTCCATCACATCGGGGTGGCGGTAGAGCGCGTTCGAATCGAAGCTCATCTTGGTGTCGAGCACCAGAAGCTGACCGGCGCATTCGGCGAGCGGGTTGATCTCGATCATCGCGCAGTCGAGCGCGAGGAAGGCGTCATAGAGCTGCTTGCCCAGCACCTGCGCCTGCTTGGCGAGATCGCCCTTGAGCTTGAGCCCGAAGGCCAGCGCGCGGCCGTGGTGCGGCATGAAACCCTGCGCCGGGTCGATGGTGATCGTGGCGATCTTCTCGGGCGTGTCGTGGGCGACGTCCTCGATGCTCATCCCGCCTTCGGTGCTGGCGATCATCGCGATTCGTCCGGTGGCGCGATCGACCAGCATCGACAGGTAGTATTCCTTGCCGATGTCGACCCCGTCGGTGACATAGAGGCGGTTGACCTGCTTGCCATGCTCGCCGGTCTGGATCGTCACCAGCGTATTGTGGAGCATTTCCTTCGCATGGGCTTCGACTTCCTCGATGCTCTTGGCAAGCCGCACGCCGCCCTTGGCGTCGGGTCCCAGTTCCTTGAACTTGCCCTTGCCGCGCCCGCCGGCGTGGATCTGGCTCTTCACCACGTAGAGCGGCCCGGGGAGTTGCTTGGCGGCCTCGACCGCTTCGGCTACGGTCATCGCGGGGATGCCCTTGGGAATGGCGATGCCAAAGCGGCTGAGCAGTTCCTTGGCCTGGTACTCGTGGATGTTCATCGATGGACTCCTGCGGGGAGAAAGGGCCAGAGGGCCGGGGTGCGCCGTGCCCTAAGCACAGCATGGCGGGGTTGGAAAGCCCTCCAAAGGTGGCAAACGGAAGAAATATGAACGCCAGTTGCGAGTCACTCTCAATTCAATCGATAGTCGCGCCATGATCGATCGCGATCGCCTCGAATCGATCGTGCGCGAGGCGGGGCGGATAGCGCTGTCGCGCTGGCCCGGTCACGGCCACGCGCTCGAAATCTGGGAAAAGCAACCGGGCAATCCGGTATGCGAGGCGGATCTGGCGGTCGATGCGTTCCTGCGCCGCGAACTGAGGGCGCTGTTGCCCGCCGCCGGCTGGCTGTCGGAAGAGACGATCGACGCGCCAGAGCGGCTTGAAGGCGGGCTGCTTTGGCTGGTCGACCCGATCGACGGCACCCGTGACTTCATCCGGGGCCGCGCGGGCTGGGCCATATCGGTCGCGCTGGTCAGCGCCGGTCGCCCCCTGCTCGGCATGCTGGCAGCGCCCGCGCGGGACGAGTTCTGGCACGGCGAAGCGGGCCATGGGAGCTGGCGCAACGGCACGCGGCTGGCGGCAAGTGCGCGGGCCGAACTGACTGGCGCGCGGGTTCCGGCGCTAGCCTTGCCCAAGGCAGACGCCGACCTCACCCCGGTCGACCAACCCAATTCGATCGCGCTGCGCATGGCCATGGTCGCCGCCGACGAGGCAGATCTGGTCGCAACGCTGCGCTGGGGTTTTGAATGGGACATAGGTGCCGCCGCGCTGATCGCGCGCGAGGCCGGAGCGATAGTAACCGATGCCTTCGGCGAACCGCTCAACTACAACAAGCCCGACCCGCGGGCCTTCGGGGTGCTGGTCAGTGCTCCGGCGATTCATGCGGCTGCGGTCGAACGGCTGGCTGGCCGGGCCGCCGAACTTTCCTCGCAATAGACCTGGTCGCATCAGGGTCGGGGCGCCAGAGCGGGACCCGTCCTGAGCACGGCATCGTGCGACCGGCTCTTAGCTTCCCGCAGGTGGCAATCCCGGACAATGTTTGCCCTTGCCGAAGGTGCGCGCCGGAGTATGGCCCGGTCCAAACAGAATCAAAAGAGCAAAGCAGGGCAGAATGACAGCGCATCTCGATCCGGAAGCCGCGCCGACGGCACGGGATTCAGGCATGATCCCCCTGCATGGGTTCCTTGCCGAAGCGGTGGCGCACCACCCCGATCTGATCGCTATCGATGTGCCGCCGGGGCCAGGGCGGCGCGAGCGGCAGGTGATGAGCTATGCCGAACTTGACCGGATTTCCGATCGGCTTGCCAGGCACCTCGCCCCCTTCGTCGATGGGGAAACGATCATCGCGCTGATGATCGCGCGCACGACGCCTTTGCTATATGCCGCGCAGATTGCGGTGCTGAAGGCTGGCGGCGCCTACACCTGCATCGATCCGGCATTTCCCGATGCGCGCATTGCCGAGATTTTGGATGACGCCAACGCGGGCGCGATCATCGTCGATACGGAAGCGCGGGCGCGAATGGGATCTGTCCCCGATCCGCGGACGCCGATCCTCGACATGACCGAGCTGGCCGCGACCGACGGTGGCTCGCCTGCCATGCCGCGCGCCGTTTCGATGAGCGATCTTGCCTATGTGATCTACACGTCAGGCACCACCGGCAAGCCGAAGGGGGTGCAGGTCGAACATCGCAACATCGCCAATCTTGTTGCCTCGGATATTGCCGAATTCGATCTGGGTCCGGGCGATCGCGTGGTTCAGGGATCATCGTGTGCCTACGATTCGTCGATCGAGGAAACCTGGCTTGCCTTTGCTTCCGGCGCGACCCTGGTGGTCATGGATGATGCCGCCGCGCGGCTCGGGCCGGACATCGTCGGATGGCTGCAGGAAGAACGTGTCAGCGTGTTCTGCCCGCCTCCCACGCTGTTGCGCAGCTCGGGTTGCACCGATCCCGAACAGGCGCTTCCGCTGCTGCGACTGCTCTACGTCGGCGGTGAGGCCTTGCCGCAGGACATTGCCGACCGGTGGGCGGCAGGGCGACGGATGGTCAACGGCTATGGCCCGACGGAGTGCGCCGTTACATGCCTGCGCGGCGATATTCGTCCGGGGAAACCGATCGGCATCGGCAAACCGGTTGCCGGGATGTCTGCCTGGGTTCTCGATGAGGATCTGAATCCGGTCGCGGACGGGCAACAGGGCGAACTGTGCATGGGTGGGGTTGGCGTTGCCCGCGGGTATCGCCATCGTCCCCAACTGACCGCCGAGAAATTCGTCGACCACCCGCAGCTTGGCCGGATCTATCGTTCCGGCGACCTGGTCGACCAGGATGCCCATGGCGAATTCTTCTATCACGGCCGGATTGATGCCCAGGTCAAGATCAGGGGCTACCGGGTTGAGCTGGGTGAGATTGAGGCCCGGATCGAAGAACACCATGGCGTCAGGGCCGCCGCGTGCCGATTGCAGTCGGTGGGTTCCAGAAGCGAGCTTGTCGGTTTCGTCGTGCCGTCCGACCCCGCCAGTCCACCCGATTGTGAAGCGTTGCGCGCAGCCCTGCGCGCCCACGTCCCTGCCTACATGGTGCCGGTCCAGATCGGAATTCTGGAGACGTTGCCCACCAGCATCGGCGGCAAGCTCGATCGGGCGCGGCTTCCCGAACTCGCGATCGTGGCGCAGGGTCAGTCCCAGGCGATCGTCCCGCCCGCCACCGAGATGGAAGCCCTGATCGTTGCCGCCTTTGCGGACATTTTGCGGCGTGACGAGGGCGTGTCGGTCGATGCCGACTTCTTCCTGGACCTTGGCGGCGATTCGCTGAGCGCGGCACTGGCGGTGACACTGCTGCGTGACGAGCCGCGAACGCAGTGGGTGACGGTGAGCGACATCTATGAGGCGCGCAATGCGCGTGCCCTCGCCCGGATCGCCCACGCGCTCGTCGGCGACGATGCGCCGGAGCCGGTCGAACTGAGCTTGCCCAGCACGGGCAAGGTCCGGATCTGGCTGGCCAATCTTGTCCAGCTTGCCTGGCTTGGCGGCGAACTCTGTCTGGCGGGGTGGTTGGGCTGGCTGGCGGCGTTCCGGCTCTTTCCCGCGCTGTTCGACAGTCTCGGCATGGTGGGCTTTTTTGCCCTGATGCCGCTTGTCAGCCTTGTCGGCATAGTTCTGTATGTGCCCGCCGCGGTCGCTTTTGCAGTAGCGACCAAGAGACTATTGATCGGCCGGTATCGGCCGATCCGCGCCAAGGTCTGGAGTGGCTGGTATCTGCGCCACTGGATCGTCGTCCAGGCGTGCCGCCTCATTCCATGGCCACTCCTCCAGGGCTCGATGCTTCAGCAAGGCATTCTTCGCCTGCTGGGTGCCCGGATCGGAAGGGGCGTGCACATTCATCGCGGAGTCGATTTGACGAGAGGGGGCTGGGACCTCCTCGATCTCGGCGACGACGTTGCATTGGGGCAAGACGCGGTCATCGCCCTCGCCGAACTCGACCGGGGTGACGTGGTGATCGGTCCGATCGTGCTCGAAACTGGCGCAACCCTGCAAACGCGGGCCGGGGTCAGCGGGTGGTGCCGGATGGGCGCAGCCAGTCAGCTAGGCGCGCTGTCGGTACTCAATGCCGGGCAGACGGTTCCAGCGGGCGAGCTTTGGGATGGTGTCCCCGCGTGCAAGATCGGTGACGCGCCCGATCGCCCCGTCGTTGCCGCAAACGCAACATCGTTGCCGCGCTGGATCTGGGATCTGGCCGCATCGTTGAGCGAGGCTGCGCTTGGCATGGCAGCCGCCCTTCCCGCGCAGGCTCTGGCGATCGGCGCCTGTCTGGCCACAGGCACCGGTTTCGATGAAATCTGGCGCTGGACCTTGCATCCCAGTTTCACCACGCGCGCCGGTATTCTGGTGCTTGCCCTTACCGTGGTGTCGCTGCCGATAACCCTCGTCTGGACCGCGCTGCTGATGCGGGCGATGGGCCCGGTCAAGCCGGGCACCTATCCGCGCTGGAGCCTTGCCTACCTGCGTGCATGGCTCAAGGCGGCGATACTCAATCTTTCCGGAGAGTGGTTGACCGGTACGATCTTCTGGCCCCACTGGTTGCGATTGGCCGGGATGAAGATCGGCAAGGGGTGCGAAATCAGCACGATTATCGATGTCGTGCCCGAACTGGTCGAGATTGGAGAGGGAACCTTCTTCGCTGATGGCATTTACCTTGGCGGCGCTCATGTCCAGCAGGGAACCGTCACGCTCGGCGCGATCAAGCTGGGTCGCAACACGTTCCTTGGCAATCACGTCGTCGTGCCTCCGGGCGAAATTCTGCCGGACGACATCCTGATCGGCATCGCGACGCGGGCCGACAGTCGGGAAATCTCGAACGGCCAGGCCCGTTTCGGCCACCCCAGTTTCGATCTGCCCCGGCGCGAAGTCGTGGAGGTTGACCGCCGCCTTACCCATGATCCAGGCCCCCTGCGTTACTGGAACCGGGTTTTCTGGGAGGCGCTGCGCTTCACCCTCCCGATCCTGCCAATGGTGTTGACGGCGGTGTGGTACGTTGTCCTGGTCAATGCCGACAGTGCCGTGACGCCGCTGAGCTATGATCTGCTGGTCATTCCGGGCGCTACCTTGCTGCCGCTGGTTTCGCTCTGCCTTGGGGTGTTGGCGCTGAAGTGGCTGCTGATCGGCCGGGTCAAGCCCGGGCAGCACCCGCTCTGGTCATGCTGGTGCAGCCGATGGGACTTCGTCTATGTCGCCTGGGCGCGCTGGGCGACGCGCATCCTCAGAAGGCTGGACGGCACCTCGTTCCTGCCGATCTACCTGCGGGCGATGGGCCTCAAGATCGGCAGGCGCGCCGTTCTTGGACCCGAATTCGCGCAGGTTGTCGATCCCGACATGATCGAGATCGGCGATGGCGCGACAGTCACCGCGATGTTCCAGGCCCACACATTCGAGGACCGGGTTCTCAAGGTCGACAAGGTACGCATCGGAGCCGGGGCCACCGTATCGCACGGCACGGTTCCGCTCTATGGCGCGATGATCGACAAGGACACCCATGTCGGAGCGCACAGCGTCATCATGAAGCAGGAACACCTGCTTCCCGGACTGCGTTATCAGGGAGTTCCGCCAAGGGTTCTTGGCCGGGAGACGGCTTCGGCCGATGGCCCGACGGGCTGACCGGACCCGATGCTTCAAACTTCAGGAAACGGCCCCGTCCCCTTCTGGGGGACGAGGCCCGAATCCAGATTTCCGGCTTACTTCCCAGCCTTGGCCGCGGCGACGTCTGCCTGAGTGACCGGAACGATCTTGATCTCGACACGGCGGTTGGCAGGCTCCGCCACGTTGTCGGCCGTCTGGACCTTGAGCTGGGTTTCGCCGAAGCCCTGCCAGCGAATCCGCGATGACGGGACGCCCTTGCCGATCAGGTAGTTGGCAACCGCCCGGGCGCGGTTTTCCGACAGCACCTGGTTCGACGCGGTCGAGCCGACGGTGTCTGTGTGGCCATAGACGTCGATAAGGCTGTCAGGATACTGGAGCAGCGACTGGGCGACCTTGTCCAGTGTTGCCTGGAACGTTGGCGAGATTGAATAGCTGCCGGTGGCGAAGGTCACGCCATCGGGCAGGTTGACGAGGATCGCCTGGCCGCCATCGGTTGGGGTAACGTCGACGCCAGAGCCGGCGGTCTGTTCCTTCAGTTCCTTGATCTGCTGGTCCATCTTGTAACCGACCACGCCGCCGGCAACGCCGCCAAGGCCCGCACCGATGATGCGTCCGGTCTTGCCGCCGATCAAACCGCCAAGCAGGCCACCGGCGACAGCCCCGCCAAGACCGCCGATCGCGGTGCGAGACACCTTCTTCTGTCCGGTGTTGGGATCGGTGACGCAGGCCGATGTGGCCAGAAGCGCCGATGCGGCCATGCCCGAGACGAGCCAACGCGATTTCATCATGATGCAGACCTTCCCTTTTGTGTATGTGTTCACAACGGTATAGCCAAACTCATGCTTGACCAAACATGAATTGGCCCCGCCGGTTGCGCGGCAAAGAATCCACAGATCAACGCCCACGCTTCGCCTTTGTTCCGTAATCTGCTAGCGCGTGGGCCGTGACACCCTTTCCCTGGTCCGACGTCCTCGTCATAGCAGGCCTGATCCTGATCAATGGCCTGTTCGCCATGTCTGAACTGGCGATCGTTTCGGCTCGTCCAGCCCGTCTGAAGCTCGCGGCGGAACGCGGCAGCAAGGGCGCGCAGGCGGCGCTGGTCATGGCCAGCGATCCCGGCAAGATGCTGTCGACCGCGCAGACCGGGATCACTCTTATCGGGATTGTCGCGGGCGCCTATTCAGGAGCCAGCCTCGGCGAACCGATCGGGCAGCGGCTTGTTGCGCTGGGCGTGCCCGTTCGCTGGGCGCCCGAGGCTGGCTTTGCCATCGCCATCGCCGCGACGACCTATTTCAGCCTTGTGGCGGGGGAGCTGGTGCCCAAGCAGCTCGCCCTGCGCGCCGCCGAACCGATCGCCGTGGTCGCAGCGCCCGCGATGGCCCTGCTTAGCCGGATCACCGCGCCGATGGTCTGGATCCTTGATCGCTCGTCATCCTTCCTGCTCCGCCTGTTCGGCGTGAGCCACAAGGGTGAGCACACCCTCACCGCCGACGAGTTGCAGATGGTGTTCGCCGAGGCGACGCGTTCCGGGGTGATCGAGGAGGACGAGCGCCAGATCATGACCGGTATCATGCGTCTGGCCGACCGCCCCGTGCGCGAGGTGATGACCCCGCGCACGGAACTCGACACGATCGATCGCAAGGCCGGCGAGGATGAGATCCGCACCGCGATCAGGGAAAGCCCGCACTCGCTGCTGCCGGTGGCCGATGGCTCGCCCGACAATATCGTCGGGGTGGTCAAGGTGAAGGATGTGTTGGCCGTGCTTTTGGCGGGCAAGAAGGTCCAGCTGGGCCGCCTGATGCGAAAGGCCGAAATCGTTCCCGACCAGCTCGACGCAATGGATGCGCTCAGGATGCTGCAGCAATCGGGCGTGTCGATGGCGCTGGTCCATGATGAGTATGGCCACCTTGAAGGGGTCGTGACCCCGGCGGATCTTCTCCAGGCTATCGTCGGCCAGTTCGCCAGCCACCAGGACGAGGGTGACGATCCCTTGCTGATCGAGCGTGACGATGGCAGCCTGCTCGTTTCCGGAGCGCTGCCCGCCGATGCCATGGCCGACCGGCTCGGGATCGAGCTTCCGGAAACCCGTGACTATGCCACTGCTGCGGGATTCGTCCTTTCAGTGATGAAGCGCCTGCCGCATGAGGGTGAGCACTTTACCGAACAGGACTGGCGCTTCGAAGTGGTCGACATGGACGGGCGCAAGATCGACAAGCTGCTTGTCAGCGGCGTGGGGCCGAAGGCGGTCGAATAATCGCGCTGTTCAGGGACGTGAGGCGCTCGGCACCCGCCGTTCACAGGCTACCCGTGAATCAAAAAAAAGACCCGCCCAACGGCGGGTCCTTCCTGTTCTGCATTACGATCCGGCTTAGTTGCCGGTCGCAACCTGCGCCTCGCGGCCATCGCCTTGCGGTGCGGCGATGATGTCGCGGGTGACGTTGCCCTTGTTGACCGTGGCTGTTCCCGGATCGCCCACGGTCGAGCGAATCGACGGCGCGGCAAGGCCGGCCTTGTTGTCGACCGAGCTTTCGACCGCACTGCGCGGCGAGGCAGGGCCAAACAGCGCGTCCTGAGCCTGCTGCGCGGTGCTGGCGTCAACCGGGCGCGGTGCGCCGGGAGCGGGCGGAGTCAGCGCAAAATCGGGCGGGATCACCAGCGGAGCCTGGCGCTGCACGGCGAATTCATCGGGCCGGCTGCGGTTGAACAACCCGCCGCCGCCGCAGGCTGAAAGCAGGATCGAGCCACCAGCCAGAACCATCAGGGCAGTCACTTTGCGCATTTTCATCAGGTCTCCGTGGGCGCTGCGCCCGCATTGTCAGCGGGCTTTTCGCGCGAAAGGAACGAACGGGCAAGGATAAACACGACGCCCAGGGTGATCGCGGCGTCGGCAAGGTTGAACACCAGGAAAGGGCGCCAGTCGCCAAAGTGGAGATCGGCATAATCGATCACATGGCCAAACACGACGCGATCGCGGATATTCCCCAGCGCGCCGCCGAGCACCAGCGCCAGCGGCAGAATGTCCCACAGCTTCTTCTCGCGCAGCATCCACACAAGCACCACCGCCGCGATCGTCGCGGTCAGCGCCACCAACAGCCAGCGCATCGCGGGCGAAGTAGCGGTAAGCAGGCCGAGGGAGACGCCGTAGTTCGAGGTGCGGGTGAGGTTGAAGAACGGGGTAAGCACGACCTGCTCACCGTCCTCGTTGAGCCCCAAAGGCCCGGTAACGGCCCACTTGATCACCAGATCAAGCGCCAGCACCAATGCGGCAAGCGCGAAGCCGATCAGGCGGTTGCGGAAAATGTGCGTCACTTCCCTGCCAACCCTTCTTCGTCATGCTGAACTCGCTTCAGCATCCATCGTGCCCCATGCGCCTTCGGTGCGCGGGGATGAATGGCCCCTGACCCGCCAGGGCGGCGAAGCCAAACGCGTTCAGGGTGACGGTTGGGGGCCGTGGCTTTAGCCATTCACCACCTGATCGCACCGGCCACAAAGCGCCCCGTCTTCGGTGACTTCGGGCAGGTGCCGCCAGCAGCGGCCGCATTTGTGGTGGGTGGTGCGGGTGACGGAGACTGGTCCGTTGAATTCGCCCTCAGGTGTGAAAAGTTCCATAGCGGCCGTTATCGTGATCTCAGCCCAGTCTATCCCATCATATTGCCCATCATCCGCTGCGTGAACGGGTGCATTCACTTGCGCCTCAAGGCTGGAACCCAGAATCTTTTCACGCCGAAGCGGCTCAATCGCCTCATTGACCCCGTTGCGGATGACGCGAATTGTCGTCCACTTCTCAACCAGCTCGTCACCCCGGGCTTGACCCGGGGTCCCGCTGCCTTCCGGCGCGCCGCTCGTTTCCACGCGGGACCCCGGGTCAAGTCCGGGGTGACAGGGGAGTGTCGGCCATTCAAGCAGATGCACGCTCCCCGCTTCGGGATAGCGCGTCCCCCACACCTCTTCCGCGGTGAACACCAGCACCGGCGCGGCGTAGCGGATCAGGGCGTGGAACAGCGTGTCGAGGACCGTGCGATAGGCGCGGCGCTTGGGATCGTTGGCCGCGTCGCAATAGAGCGAATCCTTGCGGATATCGAAGAAGAAGGCCGAGAGGTCTTC
>JAGWUU010000335.1 GCA_028868335.1 Sphingomonadales bacterium
TTCCTTGATCTCGTTGAGCGACTTGCGGCCGAAGTTCGGCGTGCGGAGCATCTCGGCCTCGGTCTTCTGGACCAGGTCGCCGATGTAGATGATGTTGTCGTTCTTGAGGCAGTTGGCCGAACGCACCGACAGCTCCAGCTCGTCGACCTTCTTGAGCAGGTAACGATTGAGCTGGTTGGTATCGCCTTCCTCGCTCGGCGCGGCGGCTGCCATGCCGATCATCGGCGACGAACCCATCGGCACCGCGTCCTCGAAGTGGACGAACAGCGAAAGCTGATCCTGAAGGATGCGCGCGGCATAGGCCACGGCATCTTCCGGGGTGACAGTGCCATCGGTTTCGACCGCGAGGTTGAGCTTGTCGTAGTCAAGCTCCTGCCCGATGCGGGCGTTGTCGACCTTGTAGCTGACCTGGCGCACCGGCGAATAGAGCGAGTCGACCGGGATCAGCCCGATCGGCGCATCCACCGGACGGTTGCCGACGGCGGGGACATAGCCCTTGCCGGTGTCGGCGGTCAGTTCCATGTTGAGCGTCGCACCTTCGTCGAGGTGGCAGATCACGAGGTCCTTGTTCATCACCTCGATGTCGCCCGACACGGCGATGTCGCCCGCGGTGACTTCGCCCGGGCCAGTGGCCGAAAGCTGAAGCCGCTTGGGGCCCTCGCCCTGCATCTTGAGCGCGATTTGCTTCACGTTGAGGACGATGTCGGTCACGTCCTCGCGCACGCCGGCGAGGCTGCTGAATTCGTGCAGCACGTTCTCGATCTTGATCGAGGTGATCGCAGCACCTTGCAGCGAGGACAGCAGCACGCGGCGCAGCGCGTTACCCAGCGTCAGGCCGAAGCCGCGCTCAAGCGGTTCGGCGACGAAGGTGGCGCGGCGCTTGGGGTCGTTGCCCGCCTTCACTTCGAGGGCGTTGGGCTTCTTGAGTTCCTGCCAGTTCTTGATGTTGACAGTCATGGACTTCCCCTGGGGTTATCTTTGGCGGGATGGCCGCTGCTCCGGTCGGGAGTCGCGGCCAATCCGAAAACGGCGGCGAGGCAAGCCCCGCCGCGCGGCATAGGATCAGACGCGGCGACGCTTCGACGGACGCACACCGTTGTGCGGGATCGGGGTAACGTCGCGGATCGAGGTGATGGTGAAGCCCACCGCCTGAAGGGCGCGCAGCGCGCTCTCGCGGCCCGAGCCCGGACCCTTCACTTCGACCTCAAGGGTGCGGACGCCATGTTCGGCGGCCTTCTTGCCGGCATCGTCAGCGGCGACCTGGGCGGCATAGGGAGTCGACTTGCGGCTGCCCTTGAAGCCCATCATGCCGGCGGACGACCACGAGATCGCATTGCCCTGGGCATCGGTGATGGTGATCATGGTGTTGTTGAAGCTAGCATTCACGTGGGCAATGCCGCTCGTGATGTTCTTCCGCTCGCGGCGCTTGATGCGCTGGGGTTCGCGTGCCATTTTTCGTTATCCTGTCGAGTATCGGGAAGGAAATCAGCGTCCGGAAAACCGGGCGCTTACTTCTTCTTGCCGGCGATGGGCTTGGCCTTGCCCTTGCGGGTGCGGGCGTTGGTGTGCGTGCGCTGGCCGCGAACGGGCAGCCCCTTGCGATGACGCAGGCCGCGATAGCAGGCCAGGTCCATCAGGCGCTTGATGTTCATCGCGGTTTCGCGGCGCAGGTCGCCTTCGACCGTGTGGTCGGCGTCGATAGCTTCGCGGATGTGCAGGACTTCCTGGTCGGTGAGGTCCTGGACGCGACGGCTGTGGTCAATCCCCAGCTTGTCAGCGATCTGGCGGGCCTTGAACGGGCCGATACCGTGAATGTAGGTGAGCGCGACGACAACGCGCTTGTTGGTGGGGATATTTACCCCGGCAATACGAGCCACTTAGTTCTCCATGCTCCACAGGGGGCATCTTGCGACAACCCCCCATCTCAACGCTTCAACCAGGTAAAAACGGCAAAAAGCCCGGCTGGCGAGCGCTATGGCCTACGCCTTCCGGACTGTCCCGTTTTTCGGTTGAGGGCCGCGCTTAGGGCGATTCCTTTGAACTGTCAACGGCCGCGTAACGAGCGGGTTCCATCGACCGTTTCTTCCCCTCAACGTTCTGGAGGCGGGCGATGCCGCCAATCGGTCACGTATTTGATAAGTACCCAGGTGACGTATCCGATCCCGAAAAATCCTATTGCACCGGCAGGGATCAGGAGCGGCAAACTGGCCAGCCCCTGAAGTGAGAGCATCCAGCAAATACCGCCTGCAAGAAACAGCGGCAATAACCACGGACCCATTTCCCACTGGCTCGCGAGCCTCCGTCCAATTGCATCATCCTCCGCGGCGAGCTTTCGGATCAGATATCTGCGATAGCGTTGCTCCAATTGCATCGCGCGAACGTATCAAACGCCGCGAAGCGCGCAACGATCGTTATCTGCCTTCTTCGGAATGCCAATCACTTCGTCGGCGCGCCAGACTCCACCAACGTCGACCGCAGCCTCTCAAGCTGCTCGCCCATCACCTTGTCGACCGCTGGCGCGAT
>JAGWUU010000061.1 GCA_028868335.1 Sphingomonadales bacterium
TCGCCCAGCCAATTCCGGTGGCGCGCACGGGCGCTGGGTAGCTGGCGGCGGCGAGCGGCCAGACGCCGTTGTATCCGCCTTGCAGCAGCAGGCCGATCAGGAAGGCAACGCCGATCGTTGCGGTTACCGGCATTGCCACCGATCCGAACCACAGCATCGTCGCTCCGGCCAGGACCAGCATGACTGGGACCAGCCTGCCAAGCGGCAGACGCACGGCCATGACGCTCATCGCCAGGGTGCCGACGAAGGCGCCAAGATTGTAGAGCGCTCCGGCGTAGATCGCGTTTGTTTCGGAGAGGCCGGCCTGGATCGAAAGCTTGGGAATCCAGCTGACGATGAAATAAAGCACCATCAATCCGAAGAATACCGCGCCCCACAGTGCCAGGGTGCGACCGCGCAGGGCGGAGCTGAACAGCGCCCTGATGCCGCGAATGGAGCTTTTGTCCGTCTCGCGCGCGGGAATTGCATCTTCCAGCAGTACCCATGCGAACGGGAACAGGATCACCGTGATTGCGCCAGCTCCCGCGAGCAGCGCGTGCCAACCATGCACCGGCAGCAGCCGCGCGACGATCAGCCCGGTGAAGACGGCGGCGAACGGATAGCCTGCCTGGACCAACCCGACCGCGAGGTTGCGCTGGGCCGCAGGTGCGCTTTCCGCGGCAAGCGCGGCCATGGCGGCCAGTACCGTCCCGATTCCCATGCCGACCAGCACCCGTAACAGCAGGAACTGGGTGACGTTTGCAACCCAACCGCTTGAAACCATTCCCGCGGACATCAGCGCCAACGCAGCCAAAATGACCTTGCGCCGTCCAAAGCGGTCGGCAAGCGGGGCGATGAACATGCCGCCCAGCGCCATGCCAAGGAGGCCCGCGCTAAACAGGCGCCCCATCACGTCGGAACCGATACCCCAGTCAACCTGAATGCGGGGAGCTATGAACGAGAGGATCGTCACGTCGATCCCGTCAGCCATGTTGATCGCGAAGCACAGGCCGACCACGGCGACGGCGCGGCGCGTCCAGTTCGCCGGAGCGGTTCCGAAATCGTCAATTGAAATCGCGGCCATTGTCCTCTTCCCCGTCAAGACCGGAGAGACGGGCAGGGCTGGCCGCCGGGCTTAGGCCCGTTGGCGGTCAGCCGTGCGCCGTTACCCAGGCAATTATGATGTCCGCCACCTCCTTCGCCCGTTGCTCCACCGCCTCGGGGCTGGTCATGTCGATCCCGAAGTTGTGGGCAAAGGTGAACTGGTTGGAGACGTTGTAGAAACTCAGCGCGGTCATGTTCATGTGCAGCCGCGTCGGGTCGATGCCCTTGCGGAAGCTGCCCTCCGCCTCGCCCCGCGCGACGATCCGGGTGAGCATGTCGATCACCATGCGGTTGCCTTCGGGAAGCGATTCGATCTGCTTGAGATGCTCGGCCCGGTGGATATTCTCGTTCATCACCAGCCGTACAAGCTCCGGGTGCTGCACGTGGTAGCGCACGTCGTGTTCGATCAGCCGGCGCAGCGCCTCGATCGCGGTGCCGGTGTCGACGTCGACCTCGCTCTCGCTCTTGCGGACCCGCGCATAGGCACGTTCCAGCACGGCGCGATAGAGATCGTCCTTGCCCTCGAAGTAGTAGTAGATCTTGCGCTTGGTGGCGCGTCCGGCGATTTCGTCGATCCGCGCCCCGGCCAGACCCTTTTCGACAAATTCCTGCGTCGCGATGTCGATGATCTGATTCATCGCCGCTTCGCGCGCTTCGGCATGGCTGCGGCGCGGTGGTTTGGCGGGGGTGGTCAAGTCGGCGTCTCCAGGCACGGCGGCAGGACGCACGAACGCGCCCCCCTCCGACCGGTCGATAACGCCAATTTCCCGCTTCGTCTGCACCGTCTGCCCATCGATTGCGAATTTTATGTTACGGACTAGTTCCCATCATTTTTGCTTTTGTCAACTCCGATGCCGTGTTACCGCAGCGGCACGGAGCGTTCGAATCCGGCCTGGGGCTTGAGGTGCCGCGCGATCATGAAGACGTCGATAGCCACGGTTTCGATCAGCGGAACGCTTGATGCGAAGCTGCGCGCGATTGCTGCGGCCGGGTTTGACGGCGCGGAGATATTCGAGAACGACCTTCTCTCCACCCATCTCAGCGCGCGCGAGATTGCGGCGCTGATGGCTGAACTCGGCCTCGCCTGCACGATGTTCCAGCCGTTTCGTGACCTTGAAGGGCTGCCCGATGCCAACCGCGTCCGGGCATTCGACCGGCTTGAGCGCAAGTTCGATGTGATGGCCGAACTCGGCGCTGACCTGCTGCTGGTCTGCTCAAGCTGCTCGCCGCAGGCTCTTGGCGATCGTGAACGCCTGGTCGCCGATCTGGCCGAGGCAGGAGATCGCGCGGCGGCGCGCGGGATGCGCGTCGGATATGAAGCGTTGGCCTGGGGGCGCCACGTCAATGATCATCGCGAAGCCTGGGCGCTGGTTCGCGATGCGGATCATCCCGCGCTTGGCCTTGTGCTGGACAGCTTCCATTCGCTGGCACGCGGTATTCCCTCCAGCAGCATCGGCGACATTCGTGCTGACAAGCTGTTCCTTGTCCAGGTCTGCGATGCTCCGCTGCTGGACATGGATTATCTTGGCTGGAGCCGTCACTTCCGCTGCATGCCAGGCCAGGGCGAGCTTCCGCTCGACGACTGGGCCGAGGCGATCCGCCGGATCGGTTATGACGGCCACTGGAGCCTTGAGATATTCAACGACAGGTTCCGCGCCGGATCGGCGAGCGGCATCGCGCTCGACGGACTACGTTCGCTGCGATTGCTCGAGGGCGGGATAACCCGCGCAGTCTCAACGAGCGGATGCCTGCCGGAAAAGGCAAGGCCGACCGGCGTGGAGTTCATCGAATTTGCCGCCAGTCCGGCAGAAGCCGTTACCTTGGGAACGATGCTTCGCGCGCTGGGCTTTCGCCCGACCGCGCGTCATCGCAGCAAGGAGGTGATCCGCTGGCAACACGGGACGATCAACCTTGTGATCAACTGCGAGCCCGAGGGCCTCGCGCACAGTTTCGACGTCGTCCACGGGGCTTCGGTCTGCGCAATCGGACTGACCCTTGAGGATGTGCCGGGCGCTCTTTCCCGCGCGGATGCGCTCAGGATTGCCCGCTTCAATCAGGCCGTCGGGCCCGACGAATGGCCGATCCCCAGCGTGCGCGGGGTGGGGGGAAGCCTGCTCTACCTTGTGGATGCCGCGACCCGCGAAGCGATGTGGACGCACGAATTTCCGCACATGCTCGAACCGATGGGGCCGGCAACGCTATCTGGCATCGACCACATCGCCCAGACAATGCAGTTCGAGGAATTTCTGAGCTGGCAGCTCTTCTACGTCAGCCTGCTTGCCATGACCAAGACGCCGCAGCTTGAGATCGCCGATCCGATGGGGCTGGTGCAAAGCCAGGCGGTCGAAACCGCCGATGGAGCGGTGCGCTTCACGCTGAACGGTTCGCTCGCCAGCCAATCGCTCTCTTCGCGCTTCATCCAGAACTATTTCGGCGCCGGGGTGCAGCACATCGCCTTCTCCTGCCCAGACATCTTCGCCGCTGTCGATGCCGCCATTGCCGCGGGCATCGAGCGGCTGGAAATCCCGCGAAACTACTATGACGACCTGGAGGCGCGCTGGGGGCTGGCGCCCGATCTGATCGAGGCCATGGCCTCGCGCGACATCCTGTACGACCGGGACGGCGAGGCTGAATATTTTCAGTTCTATACCCGCGCCTTTGCTCGCCGTGTGTTCTTCGAACTCGTCCAGCGCCGCGACTATGCGGGTTACGGCGCCGCCAATGCACCGATCCGGTTGGCCGCGCAGGCCCGCCACAAGCCTGAAATCCTCGACTGATGGAGAACGTCATGCGTCGCTTGATCCTTGCCCTTTCCGCGTGCGCCACGATGCTTGCGGGTTCGATGCTGCAGGCCGCACCGCAGCGGGTTTTTCCGGTTGCCGACAAGCCGGTTGTGGAGGACAGGTTTCCAGCTCAGCCGGTGCTGTTCCCCAAGGGGGTGAAAGCCTATCGCGACGTCGCCTACCAGCAGTTGCCGGGCTTCATCCCGCAGGTTGTCGACATCTACATTCCAGCCACCAAGGGTCCGCATCCCCTGGTACTATACATCCACGGTGGGGGTTGGGTCGGTGGTCACACCAGGCATTCGGGCGCGCTGGCAGACTTCCCCAGCGTGCTTGCCGCGCTGGCCGCGGAGGGCTTTACCGTCGCCAGCCTTGAATACCGGCTGTCCGGCGAGGCCAAATTTCCGGCCCAGTTGCAGGACGCCAAGGCCGCCTTGCGATTTCTCGGGGCCAATGCGTCGAAGTACCGCATCGATACGAGCCGGGTAGGTGTCTGGGGCGGTTCGGCAGGCGGGCACCTTACCGCTCTGACAGCGCTGACCTGCCACGACACCAGCCTCGATCCCCAGGCGGCAAAGGATGTTTGCGCCACGGCGGCAGTCACCTGGTACGGCGTGTTCGACTTTGCGAAGATGGCCGGACCCGATCGCCCCGGCGGCGACCAGAACGCCGCGCTTCTGCTGGGCTGCAACGCTCCATGTCCCGCTGACAAGTTCGCATGGGCAAGTCCTGTCACATACATCGATGCCAAGGATCCGCCGTTCCTCTTGATCCATGGCACCGAAGACAAGACGGTGCCGGTCGGGCAATCGCGCGAGGCGGAGGCGGCGTTCAAGGCGGCTGGCGTGCCGGTGCAGGCCATTTACATTCCCGGCGTCGATCACAGCTTCATCGGCAGCACGCCGCAGCAGACACGAGCCGCGACGTTGCAGGCGGTCAACGCGACGTTTGACTTCTTCCACGCGAAGCTGGGCGTTCCACAGTGATGATCGACCGCCGCACCGCACTCGCCGGGCTGGCAGGTTCGGTCGCATTGCTCGGGGCTGAGCCAACCTTCGCCGGTGTGTCGCCGACAGCGCGGGAGGTCTTTGCCGCGATCCGCGCCGCGTCGGGACAAAAGTGGGATCCGAACCCAACCGATGACCGGATCATATTCGGGGATCGCGATGTCCCGATAAGCGGCATTGCCACCTGCTTCACGGCGACGATCGATATTCTGCGCCGCGCCAGGGCGGCTGGGCTGAACTACGTGATCCCTCACGAGGCGAGCTTCTACGAACGCTACGATGACTTCGCCGAGATGGCCTTGCCTGACGACGACCCCGTGATCATGGCCAAGAAGCGCTTTCTCGTGACGAACCGCATGGTCATCCAGCGGATGCACGGCCATGCCCACAGTCGGCCCGGTGATGCGATAATGACAGGGCTTCTGCGTCGGCTGGGCTGGGAGCAGTTCCGGGTGGTTGGCAAGCCCGGCCTTCCGTGGGTCAAGCTTCCGCAGGTATCCGCGCTTGACCTTGGGCGACACATCAAGTCCCGGCTCGGCAGGCGTACCCTGCGGATGCTCGGCGATCCCGCGCGGTCGATCACCACGATCAGCATTTCCGCCGGAATGCCGGGCGAGAACGTCCAGATCCAGCAGATCGAGTCGGGTGCCGATGCCGTCTTTCTGGGCGAAGTCCGTGAACCCGAAGTGTTGGGCTACGCGCAGGACATGGCCGCAAGCCGCCCGGTAACTGTCTATCTGGTTGGCCACACCAATGAGGATCCCGGAATGGGTGTGCTGGCCGAATGGCTTCAGGGCGTATTCCCGGCCATGCCGGTGAGGTGGCTCGAACTGGCCGATCCTTACGTCAATCCCGTCGCCGGAGCCTGAGCGGTGCGCGGCAATGAACTGTTCGCGCTGATCGAACGGGGGCTGGGGCCGGAGGCGCACCGCCATCGTGGCGTCGACGCCCCGGCGCGGCGCGATACGGCGATCGCAGGCGGCTCGTACCGCGCACCCGGCACGCTGGTCGACGGATTTCGCGCGGGTGACAGCGATGGCGAGGTTCGCGGCGTCGCAGTCGCGGCGCGGGCATCGACGGCGGTATTGCGCCAGGCGAAAGCGCTTGGGGCCAATCTGGTGATCAGCCGTCAGGCGTTCCTGGGCGACAGTCTCGACCGTCCCGTGGCGCAGCCCGAACCGGCGCTCGCCGAAAAGCTGGCGCTCATCGAGGCGGAGGGCCTGATGGTTTTGCGGCTTCAGGATCCACGCACCAGCCCCGCAGGCCGCACAATCACCCAGGCGCTGCCGCGCGCCATCGGTCTTGGCCCTGCGCATCCGGGGCTGAACCCGGCGGACGGTCTGGTTTGCCCCTGCGCCGCCACACCGATCGAACACATCGCTCGCCGGATCGCAGCGGCGATCGCCAGCAGCGCGCTGCGGTTGGTGGGAGATCCCGCGCTTGCGGTTCGAGGCATCGCCTTCGCCACCGAGACAAACCGGCCCAACGCGCTCAATCCGCTGCTCTCCCGGCCCGACGTGAATCTTCTGGTCGCGGGCGAGGTGCATGAAACCGAAACCACGGCCTATGTGCTTGACGCAATTGCATTGGGGCAACCAAAGGCGCTGTTGCTGGTCGGCTCGATCGCGATGGAGGAACCGTCAGCAAAGGCGCTGGCCGCCTGGCTCAAGCCGCAATTGGCAGTTCCGGTCGCCTATGTGCCGTCGGGAATGCCGCTGACCGAAGTGTCGTAAGGAGGGAGTGCGACCTAGCTCTCGCTGAACCGTCCATCGGCATTGGCAAGCTGGCGCAACAGCGGCGCGATTGGCAGCGCGTAGCGTTCCAGTCCGGCAGCGATCTTGCCCAGTCCCTCATGGTCGGCCCAATACATCGGCCCACCGGTCCACGCCGGCCAGCCATAGCCGTTGAGCCAGACGAGATCGATGTCGCCCGCCCGCTGGGCTATGCCTTCCTCAAGGATCAACGCGCCTTCGGAGATCATCGGGTAGATCAGCCGGGCAAAGATTTCGTCCTTGCCGATATGGCGTTGGGCGACGCCCGATCTAGCAGCGAAGTCGGCAATGATTGCCTTGACCTCATCCGAGGCAGAGCGCTGGCGGTTCTCGTCGTAGTCGTAGAAGCCCTTGCCGGTCTTTTGGCCCCAGCGACCCACGGCGCACAGCGCCTCGCGCACGGTGGTAACCTTGCCGGGATCGCGGTGCCAGCCGATGTCGAGACCCGCCAGGTCGCCCATCTGGAACGGACCCATCGGGAACCCGAAGTCGAGCAGCACTTGGTCGACATCGTTGTAGGCAGCGCCTTCCATGATCAGCGCGTTGGCCTGCTCCTGTCGCCTGGCGAGCATGCGATTGCCGATGAAGCCATGGCACACGCCCGAAACGACCGGCACCTTGCCGATCGTTTCGGCGACATGCATCACCGTGGCGAGCTGGCTTGGGCCGGTTTTTGCGCCGCGCACGACTTCCAGCAATTTCATGATGTTGGCTGGCGAAAAGAAGTGCATTCCCAGCACCGCTTCGGGCCGCTTGGTTGCGGCGGCGATTTCGTTCACGTCAAGATAGCTGGTGTTGCTGGCGAGGATCGCGCCCGGCTTGGCGATGGCGTCGAGCCGGGTGAACACGTCTTTCTTGACCTCCATCGACTCATAGACCGCCTCGATAATAAGGTCGCACTGGGCCAGGTCCTCGAACCGCAGGCTGGGGGTGAGGCGAGCCATGGCGGCCGATGCAACCGCTTCGTCGATCCGTCCGCGCTTGACGCTGGCGGCGTAGTTCTTGCCGATGATCTCCTTCCCCCGGTCCAGCGCGGCCTGCTCGCGTTCAACCATGGTGACGGGAATTCCGGCGGTGAGGAAATTCATCGCGATCCCGCCACCCATCGTCCCTGCGCCGATCACGCCGACGGTGCTGATCGGGATTTGGCGGGTGTCGGCGGGAATGTCGTCGATCTTCGCGCTGAGGGCGAGGGCAGCGGCGATATGCTCCTTGGCGCCGGGCAGGGGATCGGACATTGGTGAACTCCTCTCAATTCGCAGGATCGGGGCCGTTCGAGTCGAACGGAGGGTAACTAGTTGATACGCCGCTCTTGCCCCGCCCAGTAGGGTTCGCGCAGGGCGCGGCGCAGGATCTTGCCGCTGGGATTGCGGGGCAGCGCATCGATCACGTCGACGCTCTTGGGGACCTTGAACCCGGCGAGCCGTTCCCGGGCCCAGGCCAAGATCGAATCCGCGTCAATTTCGTGGCCCGGCTTGGGCACGCAGACCGCCTTGACCGCCTCGCCCCACTTTTCGTCAGGCACGCCGATTACCGCGACTTCCAGCACATCGGGATGGCCATAGATTCCGCTCTCGACCTCTGCGGGATAGACGTTCTCGCCGCCGGTAATGATCATGTCCTTGGCCCGGTCGTACATATAGACGTAACCGTCCGCGTCCATGTAGCCAACGTCGCCGGTGGCGATCCAGCCATCGGCGCTCATCGTGCTGGCGGTGGCTTCCGGCAGTTTCCAATATCCGATCATGTTGGACGACGAACGGGTGACGATCTCGCCGATTCCGCCCACGGGCATTTCGTGCCCGTCAGGTCCGCGTATGATCAACTCGACTCCGGGCAGCGGCTTTCCTGCCGAGCGCATCCGGGGGTTGCCTTCGGCCGTGTGGTCCTCTGGCGGAAGCACGCAGATCGTGCCGGTCGTCTCGGTCATTCCATAGTTCTGGACGAATTCGGCGCCAAACATCGCCATGCACTGGCGCAGCAACTCCAGCGGGATCGGGCTGGCGCCATACATGATGTACTTGATCCGGCTGAAATCGGTTCTGGCGCAGTCGGGATGGTTGAGCAGCATTTGCAGCGCGGCGGGGACGATGAAAAAGCGCGTCACGCCGCGGTTCTCTACCGCGTCGAACACGCGGACCGGATCGAATTCGCTCAGCACCACGCCGGGAAGCCCGGCAGCCAGGGCGACGATGCCAAGCCCCGTCCCGCCGATATGAGCGCAGGGCATGGCGACCAGCACGGCTTCGTCCTCGTCCCACAGTGAATGCGGCGGCGGGTTTTCGAGGCCCGCCTTGCGCAGCCCGAACAGGTTTCGGTTGGACAGCACCGCACCCTTGGGATGGCCGGTGGTGCCAGAGGTGTAGAGCTGAAGGATCGCCTCATCGGGGCGGGATGGATCGAACGGGGTGCGCGGAGCGTCCGAGATCAGCGCCCGCGCCTCGGCCGCGGTGAGGCAGCGCATCAGGCCGGGACGCTTGCCCAGGGTTTGCTTGCACCCCTCGAACCCGTCGCCAAGGAACAGGGCTTTTGCCTCGGCATTGTCGACGATCCAGCTCGCCTCGGGCTCGGCCAGTCGCCAACCGATCGGGACCATAACGACTCCGGCCCGTGCCGCACCGTAGAACAGGGTGAAATAGGTGGCGCTGTTCTTGCCGAACCAGGCGATGCGATCGCCTTTGGTCAGGCCCATCGCCAACAGCGCAGAGGCGACGCGAGCGGTGGCATCCTCAAGCCCGGCGTAGGTCAACGACAGGTCGTCGCCCTCCAGCGCCATCCGGTCTGGCCGGTCCTTGGCCCAGAACCGAATGAATTCGTCAAAGGTGAACAGGTCCCGCGTGCGCTGGGCCTTCGCCAGCAGGCGGCTGTAGGTTGCCTGATCCATTAAGCTCTCCCGTCGCGCTATGTTAACTGCGCGATTAAGGAGGGCAAGCAACTTCTCCCCTTCCGCTTGGCGGAAGAGGAGTGGCTGTCAACCGCCGGCCATCAGACTGGCATTGCCCCCGGCAGCCGTCGTGTCGATACAGGTCACGCGCTCGGTCGCGAAGCGGGCGAGGTAGTGGGGGCCGCCGGCCTTGGGGCCGGTTCCTGACAGGCCCTCGCCGCCGAACGGCTGGCTGCCGACCACCGCGCCGATCTGGTTGCGGTTGACATAGAAGTTGCCGATGCGCGCCCGCTCCTCGATCCGGCGGCGGGTGGCGTCGATCCGGCTATGGAGACCAAGGGTCAGGCCGTAGCCGGTCGTGTTGATCGCATCGATGACCGCGTCTAGCTCGTCAGCCGCGAACCGCGCGACGTGGAGAATGGGACCGAAGTTTTCGCGGGCGAGGTCGGCGATCGAATCGATCTCGATGATCGTCGGGGCGACGAAGGTGCCGCTGTCGCACGCAGTGGGAAGATCGCGCTGCCACACCCGGCGCCCCGCTTTTTTCATCGCGGCGATGTGCTTGTCGAGGCCGGATTTCGCTTCGGCGTCGATCACCGGACCGACATCGGTGGCGAGGTCGGCCGGATCGCCGATCACAAGGGCCTCGAACGCGCCCTTGATCATCTGTAGCATCGAGTCGAAGACGTCATCCTGCATATAGAGTACCCGAAGCGCCGAGCAGCGCTGGCCTGCGCTTTGGAAGGCGGAGGCAACGACGTCGCGCGTGACTTGCTCGGGCAACGCCGAGGAATCGACGATCATCGCGTTCTGTCCGCCGGTTTCGGCGACCAGCGTGGCGAGCGGTGCGTCACGATTGGCGAGGGACCGGTTGATCGCCCGCGCGGTTTCGGTCGATCCGGTAAAGGCAACCCCGGCAATGCGCGGGTCGGACGTCAATATGGCGCCGACGCTGCCGTCACCGGGAACGAACTGGACCACGTCGGTCGGCACCCCGGCTTGGTGGAACAGGTCGATCGCGTAACCGGCGATCAGTGGGGTTTGCTCGGCCGGCTTGGCCAGTACGGTGTTACCCGCGGCGAGCGGCCCAGCGACAAGGCCTGTGAAGATCGCTAGGGGAAAGTTCCACGGGCTGATCGCGACAAACACCCCGCGACCGTGGAGCGAGAGGCGGTTGCTTTCGCCGGTCGGGCCGGGAAGCGCCTCGCCTTCTGGGGTGAACAGGCGGCGCGCCTCGGCGGCATAGTAGCGCAGGAAATCGACCGCTTCGCGCAGCTCGAGCACGGCATCGACCAGCGTTTTGCCCGCCTCGCGCTGGCACACCGAGAGAAACTCGTCGCGGCTGGCTTCATAAAGATCGGCCACCTTGTCGAGCAAATCGGCACGGGCCGCTCCGTCAAGTGCGTCCCAGGTCGGCTGGGCGGCAAGAGCAGCGGCGATCGCGGCGTCGATGTCGGCGGCGCTGGCGTCGCGGCATTCGCCGATCAGCGCGCCGCTTTGCGGGGAGCGGACCTGGTACAAGGGCGTGGCCGCCTTCGTGAGCGTCGTTGGCGCGGCGCTCCATTCGGAGATCTTGGCAAACTCGCCAAGCACCGCCGTCAAAGGTTCGCGCACGAGCGGATCGGCCAGGTCAACCCCGGCGCTGTTGACCCGTCCAGGGAAAATGGCGCGCGGCAAGGGAATCCCCGGATTGCGGCGCGGCTCCAGCCCGGCAAGCTCGGCCACCGGATCACCTACCAGTTCGGCCACCGGCACCTCTGCATCGGCCATGCGGTTGACGAACGAGGAGTTCGCCCCGTTCTCCAGCAGGCGGCGGACGAGGTAGGCGAGCAGTTCCTTGTGCCCGCCGACCGGCGCATAGATCCGCACCGGGGTACGCGGCTGGTTCCGGTCGGCCTCGTACCTGGCCAGTTCGGCATAGACGTCCTCGCCCATGCCATGGAGGCGCTGGAACTCGAATTGCGCGCCGCCCGCCAGCGCCTTGATCGCGCCGACCGTATAGGCGTTGTGGGTGGCGAATGCGGGATAGATCGCGTCAGGCGCTGCAAGCAGTTTCGCAGCGCATGCAAGGTAGGACACATCTGTCGCCACCTTGCGAGTAAAGACCGGGTAGTCGTCTTGCCCGCCGACCTGACTGAGCTTGATCTCGCTGTCCCAATAGGCGCCTTTGACCAGCCGCACCATGACCCTGCGATGATACCGCCGCGCCAGCGCCGTCACCCATTCGACCAGCGGCACGGCCCGCTTCGAATAGGCCTGAAGCGCCAGGCCGAAGCCTTGCCAGCCACTCGCGAACAGATCCTCGTCGGCTATCAGCGCTTCGATGATGTCCATCGACAGCTCGAGCCGCTCTGCCTCTTCGGCGTCGATCGTGAAATGGATATCGGCATCGCGTGCCTTGATGGCCAGGTCCTTGAGCATCGGCACAAGTGCTGCGGTCGCGGCCTCTGCATGGAAGAAATCGTATCGCGGATAGAGCGCCGACAATTTCACCGAAATGCCCGGTGAGCGAACAATCCCGTCGCCCGCTTCATTCGCGATCCGGTCGAGCGCCATGGCGTAACTGGCACGGTAGCGTTCGGCATCGGCGAAGGTCATCGCCGCTTCGCCCAGCATGTCGAAGCTGTGGGTGAGGCCCTGCTTGCGTTCGGGCGCCGCGCGTTCCAGCGCCTCATCGATGGTGCGGCCAAAAACGAACTGACCACCCAGGATCTTCATCGCCTGAAGGGTTGCCTGGCGGATCACCGGTTCACCAAGACGGCCTACCGCGCGGCGTAGGGATGCTCCGAGGCCATCTGATGCTTCGCGTCGTTGTTCCAGCACGCGACCGGTCAGCATCAGGGAGAAGGTGGCGGCGTTGACGAAGGTGCTGTCGCTGTCGCCGACGTGCCCGCCCCAGTCGATCCCCGCCAGCTTGTCGTGGATCAGCGCATCGGCGGTGGCGGCATCGGGGACGCGCAGCAGCGCTTCAGCAAGGCACATCAGGGCGATCCCCTCATCGGTGCCAAGGCCATAGGTTTGCAAGAACGCGTCGAGCCCGCTGGCCTTGTGCGCCCGCGCACCTTCGACGAGCCGCGCGGCGATGCGGCTTGCCTCGGAATGGACCGCGGTGGCCGGGGCGGCCTGACGCAGCCGTTCGC
>JAGWUU010000336.1 GCA_028868335.1 Sphingomonadales bacterium
GACTATCCTCTGTTTGCCAAGGCCGCGGTCCACCTGCCACAGGCTACGCGGCAGCGTGCGCTGTTCGAGTGGCTTGCCCGCTGGCCCGACGATATTCGCACCGGACCGGAGGACCACCCCAAGTGGCACTATCTGCTTCATGTGGTCCACGGACGAACCTGGGCTTGGCCGATCCGCAACGGTGCCGCCAATGCAGGCTTCGCCTACAACTTCGCCGCTCTGTCCAGCGCGTGCGCCCGGTCGGCTGATCGCGCCAAGGCAATCGGCTGGCTGATCCACATCGTCGGCGACGTTCAGCAGCCGTTGCATGGCGGGCATCAGATGACGGCGGCGTTCCCCAACACGGATCGCGCTGGCGAACTGGCCTTCGTCCGTCGCTCAGGCGGCGGCGAAGCGACCAATCTCCACCAGTATTGGGACAAGATCATCGAGCGCGGTGCGACACTGCCCCCCGGTGAACCGGATTGGGCCACCGCGATCGCCACCCTGTGGCCGCGCGAACGGCTTCCCGAGCTGCAACGAAGAGGAACGGTGCAGGACCGTTTCGATTCATGGGTGATCGAATCCGGCGAGCTTGCCCGCCTTGTCGCCTATCAGGGCACCTTTCGCGACGCGACCGCCGATGCCGCCAAGGCGCCGGTCGTGACCGCGCGCGAGAATGCCGTCGCCCTTGCCCTCGCACAAAGGCGGATCGCCACCGGCGGATACCGCATTGCCGACACGCTTGCCGCCGCGATGAAGGCAGCGGCTGCGGACCGACGCACCTGCCCACGCTAAACCACGCCGCCTGCTCTTAAAATTTGCTCCGTCCCGCCGTTAACCATGGCATGACGGCGCATGATCCCTCACTTGGTCGCCACGGCGGCCTGCTTGGTTGGCTTGGTTTCGGTCAGACACGCGCGTTGCCGATACCTGATGTGGCCGAACGCCACGAGCCGGTGCGGATGCGGCAACTGGACGAGATCGGGGCGTTTCTCGGCTATCATCGCCTTGAAATCAACGCGAGCACACTGTCAGTGGCCTGGTGCTACCTCACCGGCTCCGACTCCAAGCTTGTCCGATTGATCGACCGGCGCATGCAGGACCGCCTGCCGGTCACGCTTGATTGGCTGGAGGAAAACGCCCCGCAAACCCAGCATGGCAACGAGGCGGCGCAGCTCGCGGCGCTGATGCAGCGGCTTGAGCGCAGCATCGACGAATTCGGCAAGACCAGCCTAGACGCTCACCGCGCGACCAGCGAGTACAACACCGCACTCGAAGTTCACCTTGGCGAGCTGGATCAGGTCACGCGGGCGGGCTCGGTGATTTCTGAACTGGCGACAATCGCCAAGGTCATGCTCAGGCGCACGCAGGACATCGAGAAGCAGATGCAGCGAAGCGAAGCCCAGACCCGGGCCCTGCGGCGGCGACTGAAGGAAGCGCGGCGCAACGCCGAGCATGATCACCTCACCGGCTTGCCCAACCGCCGGGCCTTCGAGGCGCGCTACGAAGAAGAACATCGCCAGGCATTTGCCGCCTCAGAGCAGTTGTGCCTGGCATTCTGCGACATCGACAACTTCAAGCGGGTCAACGACAGCCATGGCCACGATGCCGGCGATCGGGTGATTCGGATAGTTGCCGAAAGCCTTGCGCGGATTTCGGACGAACGATGCCATGTGGCACGACACGGCGGCGAGGAATTCGTCGTGCTGTTCCGCGACACGTCGCTTGAGGTTGCCCTCGCGCGGCTTGAAACGCTCCGTCAGCAGCTCGCGCATCGCCGCCTGGTCAATCGCGCGACCGAGGCACCGTTCGGCCAGGTGACATTTTCCGCCGGCATCGCCGACGTATTCGCCTATCCCGACCGGCGCACGGCCCTGAAAGCGGCCGATGCCGCGCTGTACCGCGCCAAGCACGAAGGCCGCAATCGCATCGTCAGGGCCGGGCCCGAGGACGCCGCTGCAACCGCGCTTCACACCGCTTGAACGGCGGGTGACAAAGGTGACACATCGGGCAAATGTGTCCGGGTGATGTTTATATATATTTCAATGTATTAAACGCCATCAAGGTGACACATTGCGGTTTTTCGATGTAACCTTCGCGCGCCGCAGCGCCACGCGATGCAAACTGCCAAAGAGCGCGAGGGACAGTCTGGCCCGGCGCGCAGTGTTGCACGCGGCCCAGATGTAGGAAAGGGGGCCGCCACGGCGACCCCCTTTCCTGATTTTCAATGCCTGGCTGGCCTCAGTCGTCCGACTTGAGAAAGGCCGGCATGTGATCGGGAGCCGGACCGTCATCGCGATCCGAACGCTCACGGCGCGGGCCACGATCACCGCCATCACGGCCCCGATCCCCGCGAGGCCCGCGATCGTCACGGCGCGGGCCGCGATCACGATCGCCACCGCTGCGCGGACCACGACGGTCACCGCGGTCGCCGCGATCGCCCCGGTCCCCGCGCGGTTCGCGCGGCGGGCGGGTGTCTTCCAGCTCGGCGCCGGTTTCCTGATCGACGACGCGCA
>JAGWUU010000337.1 GCA_028868335.1 Sphingomonadales bacterium
AAGCCCATGTCGGTGAAGGCGCTGGCGATCACGTTGGCGCCGCGGTCGTGGCCGTCCTGGCCCATCTTGGCGACCAATAGGCGCGGCTTACGACCAAGGCGGCGGGTCACCGCTTCGACCCCATCGACCACGGCGGCATAGCGGCCATCGGCGGCATAGGCCTTGCCGTAGATGCCCGTCACCGGCGTCGGCGATGTGCCATAGCGGCCGAAGGCGGCCTCCATCGCGTCGGAGATTTCCCCGAGCGTGGCGCGCTGGCGCGCGGCGCGCACGGCAAACTCGAGCAGGTTGCCCTGCCCCTTGGCGGCATTGGTCAGTTCCTTGAGCGCGGCCTGGCAGGCGCTTTCATCGCGCTTGGCCCTGGTAGTCTTGAGCCGCGCAATCTGCGCGTCGCGCACCGCGTGGTTATCGACCTCAAGAGTGTCGAGGCGTTCCTCGCTGGCGAGGCGGTACTTGTTGACCCCGACGATCACGTCCTCGCCCTTGTCGACGCGGGCCTGCTTGGCGGCGGCGGCCTGTTCGATCAGCGCCTTGGGCATTCCCGAGGCGACCGCCTTGGTCATCCCGCCCATGCCGTCGACTTCCACGATCAGTTTCCACGCCTCATCGACCAGCGTGGAGGTAAGTGCCTCGACGTAGTAGGACCCGCCGAGCGGATCGACGACCTTGGTGATCCCGCTTTCCTCGGCCAGCACGATCTGGGTGTTGCGGGCGATCCGAGCGGAGAAATCAGTCGGCAGCGCGATCGCTTCATCCAGCGCGTTGGTGTGAAGGCTCTGCGTGCCGCCCAGCGTCGCGGCCATCGCCTCGATCGTGGTGCGGATGACGTTGTTGTAGGGGTCTTGCTCCTGCAATGACACGCCCGAAGTCTGGCAATGGGTGCGCAGCATCTTGGAGCGCTCGTCCTTCGCGCCCAGCCCGTCCATCACCCGGTGCCACAGCGTGCGCGCGGCGCGCAGCTTGGCGACTTCCATGAAGAAGTTCATGCCGATCCCGAAGAAGAACGAGAGACGCCCGGCGAAGGCGTCGATGTCCATCCCCGCCGCCATCGCGCGGCTAGCGTATTCCTTGCCGTCGGCGATGGTGAAGGCCAGCTCCTGCACCGCGGTCGCCCCGGCCTCGTGCATGTGATAACCCGAGATCGAAATCGAGTTGAACTTGGGCATTTCGGCACTGGTGTAGGCAATGATGTCCGAGACGATCCGCATGCTCGGCTCGGGCGGATAGATATAGGTATTGCGGACCATGAACTCCTTGAGAATGTCGTTCTGGATGGTCCCGTCGAGCAAGCGCCGCTCAACCCCCTGCTCTTCCCCCGCGACGATGAAGAACGCCAGGATCGGGATCACCGCGCCGTTCATGGTCATGCTGACGCTCATCTGATCGAGCGGGATGCCGTCGAACAGGATCTTCATGTCCTCGACCGAATCGATCGCCACGCCGGCCTTGCCGACATCGCCGACGACGCGCGGGTGATCGCTGTCATAGCCGCGATGCGTCGCGAGATCGAAGGCGACCGACAGCCCCTTTTGCCCGGCCGCGAGGTTGCGGCGGTAGAAGGCGTTCGATTCCTCGGCGGTGGAGAAACCGGCGTACTGGCGGATCGTCCACGGACGGCCCGCGTACATGCTGGCACGCACCCCGCGGGTGAACGGGGCGAAGCCGGGCAGACCCGGATCGCCCGCGTCATCCGCGGTGTAGAGCGGCTTGATCGCGAAGCCTTCCGGGGTGTTCCAGGTCAGGTCCTTGCCCTTGACCTCCTTCGCGGCGGCGGTTTGCCAGTCTTGCAGTTTCGTCATTTGTCCAACGTCCGTTCGTGTCGAGCGTAGTCGAGACACCTGCGCGCCCGTGTCTCAACTACGCTCGACACGAACGGAGGTGGCCTGGTGGTTACCGCCCCTTGAATTCAGCCTTGCGCTTTTGCAGAAACGCCGCGCCGCCCTCCTTGGCGTCGTCACTGTTCCCGGCGATCTTCTGCCCTTCGGCTTCGGCCAGCAGGGTGTCGGTCAGGCCATTCTCAAGGCTGGTCAGGATGTTCCTGCGCATGGTCGCGTAAGACAGCGTCGGCCCGCTCGCTAGCTTGGCCGCCAGTGCATCAACCTCGCCCGCCAGCGCATCGTCTTCGACGCACTTATAGACCAGCCCCCAGTCCTCGGCCTGCGGCCCCATGATCTTTTCGCCCAGCATCATCATCCGCGCGGCGCGGGCCTTGCCGATCAGGCGGGGCAAGAACCAGGTCGATCCGCCGTCGGGGATCAGCCCGATGTTGACGAAGGCCTGAAGGAAATAGCCGCTCTTACCGGCGATCACGAAGTCCCCGGTCAGCGCGATCGAACACCCGACGCCTGCCGCCGCGCCCTGAACCGCGGTAATGATCGGCAGATTGAGCCGCATCAGCTTGACGATCATCGGGTTATAGTGCTGCGTCAGCGAGATGTAGGCCCCGTCGCCGCCGCCAATCGAACGCTCGCCGCGCCCGGCCAGGTCCGCGC